>NZ_JAQMTM010000080.1:0-32319 GCF_028331085.1 Anabaena sp. CS-542/02 | reverse complement strand
GCTTATGCTATATTTCACAGTCCCACCTATCGCAGCAGATACGCAGAATTTCTCAAAATAGATTTTCCCCGTCTCCCCTTAACTAGTAACAAGCAATTATTTAAGTCCTTAACTACCAGAGGAGAAGAATTAGTAAATTTACATTTAATGAAATCTCCCACCCTAAATAATTTAATTACCACATTCACCGAGGGGGATAACCAAGTTACTCAAGTAACTTATAATTCAGAATTACAAAGAGTGTATATCAATCAACAGAGTTATTTTACAGATATTCCTCAACATATCTGGGAATTTAAAATCGGTGGATATCAAGTATTAGATAAATGGTTAAAAGATAGAAAGAATAGTCATCGGGTCTTGTCAGTAGCAGAAATTAACCACTATCAAAAAATTGTGGTTGCGTTAACGGAAACCTTACGGTTAATGGAGGAAATTGATGGTTTAATTCCTGGGTTACCGATTGAAAAGGATTTTGATTTAACTACGGAATATCATCAGGGTTGGAGGGTGACAGATATTCTACCTGTAAATTCCACAGGGGTAAAAACTCACCGTGACCATTTTGTTATAGATTTTGATTTAGAACCACTCCGTCAAAGAATAGAAGATTTTAGAGATTTAAGTATCACAGATGAACATATATGTCAGATGTACAATCTGGGTGATACTCGTGACTGGAAACTTAGTACAAAGCGAAAATTGTTAGCTAATAATAAATATTGGTTATCTTATTTTAGTACTTGTTTGTATCGTCCTTTTGATACACGATTTTATTATCATCATCAAGATGTTGTCGAACTTACCAGAAATGAAGTGATGCAAAATATGGTAAATTGTGGAAATTTAGCCTTAGTTTTGTGTCGTCAACAATCACAACCAGGAAAATGGTATTTAGTCAGTGTATCCAATCAAATTATAGAATGTTGTGCTATTTCTAATAAAACCAGAGAAACTAACTATTTATTCCCCCTCTACCTTTACCCAAATACAGAAAATCAACAAACTAACCTATCCCCCAAATTCCTAGAAACCATCAACACCAAACTAGGTCAAACACCAACCCCAGAAGAAATACTTTACTATGCTTATGCTATATTTCACAGTCCCACCTATCGCACCAGATACGCAGAATTTCTCAAAATAGATTTTCCCCGTCTCCCCTTAACTAGTAACAAGCAATTATTTAACTCCTTAACTACCAGAGGAGAAGAATTAGTAAATTTACATTTAATGAAATCTCCCACCCTGAATAATTTAATTACCACATTCGCTCAGGGGGATAACCAAGTTACTCAAGTAACCTATAATTCAGAATTACAAAGAGTGTATATCAATCAACACAGTTATTTTACAGATATTCCTCAACATATCTGGGAATTTAAAATCGGTGGATATCAAGTATTGGATAAATGGTTAAAAGATAGAAAGAATAGTCATCGTGTCTTGTCAGTAGCAGAAATTAATCACTATCAAAAAATTGTGGTTGTGTTAACGGAAACTTTACGGTTAATGGAGGAAATTGATGGTTTAATTCCTGGGTTCCCGATTGAATAAGCTCAAAGTCTTTAATCTCTTGTAAGTTTGTAGGGATGGGTAAACCATCCCATTTATATTATCTTTCCACTGCTGTAACTTCCTTGGGAACCCCAGCGGTTAACACTTCATGACCTGTGGGTGTGACTAAAACGTCATCTTCAATGCGAATACCAATACCCACCCAGCGGGGGTGAGTTTCTGCTTGGTCTTCTGGTAATTTGGTATCTGGGACTATATAAATTCCTGGTTCCACTGTTAGCACTTGACCAGGTTGTAAAATCTGGGGTTTATCTTCACCATACTGGTACACACCCACATCATGGACATCTAAACCTAACCAATGACTGGTGCGGTGCATATAATAGGGTTTATACTTTTCTTCTTCTATTAACTTGTCAACTTCGCCCTTGAGAATACCAACTTCTACTAAACCTTGGGTAATTACACGCACAGCAGTATTATGAACCGCGTTAAAAGTGTTACCTGGTTTGACTTGGGCGATCGCCTGTTTTTGGGCTTCTAAAACAATCTCATACAATATCTTTTGTTCTGGGGTGAACTTACCCCCTACGGGAAATGTCCTGGTAATGTCAGAGTTGTAATAACCATATGCACAACCAGCATCAATCAGCAGCAATTCTTGATCCTGCATTTGCCGTTGATTTTCGATGTAATGCAATACACAAGCATTCACACCAGAAGCCACAATAGAAGGATAAGCTGGACCCATCCCGCCCCGCAACCTAAAAATATGTTCTATTTCCGCCTGGATTTCGTATTCATAACGTCCAGGGGATGTCAATTCTCTGGCGCGGTTATGTGCTTCTGCGGCGATCGCTGCAGCTTGGCGCATTAATTCTAATTCCGCCTCACTTTTTACTAATCTCATGGTGCTGAGAATAGTTCCGGTGTCCGAAATACCCACAGGACCTGTACCACGTTTGGGATAGGTTCGCAGTAAACTTTGGTAGTTCTTAAGTATTATATCATTAAAAGTGCGATCGCGGCCGAAATGATAGTAAATACGATCAGCTTTTTCCAAATACTGGGGTAATTTTTCCTCCAGTTCCCCTATAGGGTAAGCAGCATCTGCGCCATAAATTTCTTTAGCTCCATCCACCCCACAAACGTAACCAGTCCAAACTTCCTTTTCTCTATCCTTGGGTTGCACAAACAATATAAAGCGATGTTCTGGGTGGTGTGGTGCTAACACTGCTACTGCTTGGGGTTCATTAAACCCCGTCAGATAGAAAAAATCACTATCTTGGCGATAAGTATATTCTACATCATTGTGCATCACCGCCATGGGCGCACTGCGAAAAATCGCCGTACCATTACCAATTTTTGCCATGAATTCTTGGCGACGTTGTTGATATTCTGCTTGCATAGCTACTTAAATTTTGACTTCTAGTATTATTGTACACTTCTAAATCATCTAGATTGGGTCAGTTGCTCCTGATATCAATTATTTTAGCCAATCTTGATTTCCATAGTCACTATCTGCATTTAATCAATTAAATATATATTTTCGATCATCAAGTTAGGGAATCAAAACATGATGCTTATATTGTCTGTAAAAAATGATAATTAAATCAAATTATCCTTGATTTCCTAGATATCTATAAAACCTGACATTTATAAAGAATAAATGTTTATCAATTAAATTATCAGCCAAAAATAATGTTTTTTAAATACAGAAATTCATCCAAAAAAAGAGATAAAAGTGGGATAACCACCAGTGATAAGAAAACAGTATGCCTACACAACAAAACCCCTCTGTATTTGACGAGACGATACAAAATTCATATGACCAATCCTTGGTAAAGTCAGCGCTATTAGTATCTAATGATCCTGGATTAGATGCTAGTTTACCAACAAGTAGTAGTTCATCACAAGTAAATTTTCTCCCATCACTTCCGAATCTATTTGGAGGAGCTAACCCCAACCCTAATCCTTACTTAACAAGTGCGGCCATTGTCCCTGATTTCAATGGCGATGGTAAAGCAGATAAGCTGTGGTTAAATACTCAAACAGGGGAAATCATCATTCGCCTCATGGAAGGTTCCAGAGTGCAGCAAGAGGCTTCTCTAGGTCAATTTGACTTATCATCTATGGGTTATGAAATCGCTGATTTCAATGGTGATGGCAAAACTGACTTCTTGTTACGTAATCAAGTCACAGGGGAAAATCGCATTGTGCTAATGGATGGTACAAGAATTGCTAATACCATAGCACTAGATACGGTTGACCCAACTTGGAAAGCTCAAATTGGCGACTTTAATGGCGATCGCAAAACCGATATTTTCTGGCATAATACCGAAAACGGTCAAACTGCTATTTGGACAATGGATGGTATTAATGTTGTCGATGCCTCCCTGTTGGAAGCAGTAGAAACATCTTATACACCCACTATTGTTGATTTCACTGGTAATGGTAGAAGTGATATCTTCTGGCGCAATAGCGAAACCGGTGAAAACAAACTTTGGTTGATGAATGGAACCACTAAAAACGAATTTGCTCTCCAATCCCAAGACTCATCTTGGGACTTTACCCTAGGGGATTTTAACGGTGACTTGAGAACTGATATCCTGTGGCGTAACAGTGAAACAGGAGAGAACAAGATTTGGTCTATGAATGGTATCATAATTACCGAATCTAATTTAGCAACCCTAGACTCATCCTGGACATCATCCATTGGTGACTTTAATGGCGACGGTAAAACTGATATCTTCTGGCATAATCAGGTAACTGGTGAGAATACCGCCTGGATCATGGATGGAACAACAGTTGCTTCTGAAGCCTTCCTACCTAACACCCAGCCTGGTTTAATGCTGTCATTAGGAGATTTTGATGGTAACGGTACAACTGATATCTACTGGCGTGATACACAAACCGGTGTAGATAGAATTTGGTCTATGGATGGAACAATAGCAACTGAGTCTTTTGTTGCTGAAGAAGATAGATTTACACCAGAATGGTTAACTGCCTAAAAGTCATTTTTCGATATTGCTAGTCTGAAATTACAACAGGGGTAATTCATGAATTACCCCTATTCATTAAATCGCCAGATTTACTGCAAAAATGCTTACTAATTAAAATATTAATTAAAACCTATAGGTTAAAACCCTAATCTCACTCTTTTGGGGCAGATTATTAGCACTAATAGTAATTATATCATTATTACTACGACTTACAGTCATCCCCTGCATCAAACTCAGAAATTCATCCACTGGGGAAATATCACATACATCATTAGCCGCTTGTGTACGGTAGTGAGTGGGAATTACCAATTTAGGATTTAACAACCCAGTCACCTGCTGGGCTTCTTGGGCATTATAGGCCTTATCACTACCCCCCACTGGAATTAACAAGACATCAGGACGACCCATCAAAATTCGTTGCTCAATCCCAATCGGCCCCGCAGCACCTCCTAAATGGAGAATCTTAATTCCCCCTTGTTCCCAACTCCAAGCGGTATTCATCCCAAATTGTCTACCACCTTTGCGATCATGGTCTATAGCAATTCCCTGTAACTGAATACCTTTAAACTCGTAAGCACCAGGTGCATATACTAGCTTGGGGGTTCCCGGTAGTCCATCTACCGCACCTTCATCTAGTAATTTACTGCTAATCATGACTAAATCCGCCTCGACTCTGGGCGGACGATAGCCAGCTGTACAGCCAGCTGTGTGAAATGGATTAACCAAAATCCTCACACCGCTACCAGTAAATAAAAAGCAAGTATGACCCAACCACTGAACTGATAAAGCCGGAGATTTTGCGTCAGCCTTGCGGCCTAAATTACTCAGCAGTGCTGTCACTAACCCCGTACCACCATAGCCCATCAACTCTCGTCGGTTCATAAATTACCCTGTCGGCTGTAATTGTTCCAGAAAGTTTCGTAATAACTGCTTTCCTGAAGATGTTAAAACACTCTCTGGATGAAACTGGACGCCCTGAATGTGAGGATAGTTCCGGTGTCTCACCCCCATAATAGTACCATCCTCAACCCAAGCGGTGATTTCTAACACCTCTGGGCAGCTGTCACGGTCAATCACTAAACTATGATATCTGGTGGCTACCATCGGATTTTCTAAACCCTGGAAAACACCTACTCCCGTGTGAGACACTTGGGAGGTTTTACCATGCATCAAATCCGCAGCTGAGACGATTTTACCACCGAATACTTGACCAATGCTTTGATGCCCTAAGCAAACACCCAAAATTGGTAAGTTGTGACCTAGCTGTTTAATCACATCTTGGGAGATGCCCGCGTTTTCTGGACGACCAGGACCCGGAGAAATTACTATTAGATTGGGATTTAATGCCCTAATTTCCTCCACTGTAATTTTGTCGTTGCGAAAAACTTGAATATCTGAGGCCACAGGAAACTCTACTGCTAGTTCTCCGAGATACTGCACCAGATTATATGTAAAACTGTCATAATTATCTATGACTATAATCAAAGCCGATCACTCCTGGTTTTTATCTAGAAATTTGACAGAATTAAAATCACTAGAGGTGGTAGCAACAGGGTAGCCGCCACCACCACAGCTACTAAGGCTGATATCAGTACAGCACCAGCGGCGCAATCTTTGGCAATTTTAGCTAACTCGTGATAGGTCTGCTTCACTGTTAAGTCTACCAGGGACTCAATGGCTGTATTGATTAATTCCAATGCTAATACTAAACCACTAGTTATACTAATGACCGCAATTTCTACCCCTTGCAGGTGCAGGAAAATGCTTAAGGCGATCGCCAGAGCACATACACTTAAGTGGATACGAAAGTTGCGTTGAGTGTGAAAGGTGTAGCTAATTCCAGCCCAGGCATATTTAAAGCTAATGAATAAATTAGAAGCAACTCGCCAGGACAGTTCCCGTTCCTTAGTAATCAGCGTTGGTAGGCAGTTTTGTGTTGATGGAGGGGAAACTTGTTGGGACATAAGCCTAAAAATAGAATGATAAAGTAATTACAGAAGAATCTCACTGATGTGACAATTTCCGATCAGGCAATCAACTTTGAGGCACTTTTCTACAGCAGTATTATAGACATTTCTTGACATAAATACCATCTAATATTCAATGTCAATATTAATACTAATTAAACTCAATAATTCTACTTGCTGCTTGAGCATTTGCATCAACTGCTCTTCATCTGGATGATCCCAACCCAACAGATGTAATAGCCCATGGGCGGCTAACCAAGCTAATTCGGTTGGTAAACTGTGTCCCTGCTGTTGTGCTTGACGTTGAGCCGTATTTACCGAAATAACAATATCACCTAGATACAAAGGTTCATCCTGCATTTCCGGATTTTGAGGAAAATCTACTTCCAATGTGGCAAAAGATAAAACGTCTGTTGGTTTATTTTGATGACGATATTCAGCATTCAATAACTGAATTTCCTTGTCATCTGTCAAACGCAGCCCGATTTCATAACCCGGCGCACGAGGAAGATCAGGTTGTAGACTTGACAACCAGCGACCAAACCAGTCTTCCCAAGTTTCCCTAGCAACTGGAATATAATTATACTCAAAATCTATAACTTCTCCTGAAGAGGATTGGTAAAACAAATCCTGCACATCTAGTTCAAGCACCAGTTATCAAATCTCCTCCCGGGTTTTCATGTTGGTTAATTCTTACCGAGTTAGGTAAGCAAGACCCACTAACACAGCTAAAAGGCCTACAGCGGTAAGCGCAAAGTGTTTCATGGAAGTACCTCCCTTGCGCACCATGTTTCGCATGGCAAGTTTTACGTAGCTAGGTTTGGGTTCTGTGGGGGAGTTGCTCATAATATTTTGACTACAACACTCTTTTATTTACCAATGTAACAGTTTACTGGGGAATTGACTCCCATTTTACCGATTTTGTCCCAGAAAGCTGATCAGAGCGGGAGTCAGCAACAATCAATCAAACTCCCCCCTAAATCTTTGGTTAGATAGCAATGTTTTCTACCAGCTGGCTTTCTTGCCGTAGATAAGCTTGAATAAACAAATCAAGCTCGCCATTCATCACATCACCTACCGCTGTTGTTTCCACATTGGTACGCAAATCCTTGACCATTTGGTAAGGGTGAAAAACATAATTGCGAATTTGGTTACCCCAAGAAGCTTCCACCATATCGCCGCGAATTTCAGCCACTTCTTGGGCTTTTTGCTCTCTAGCAATCACCAGCAGTTTAGCCTTCAGGCGCGCCAGGGCTTTCTCTTTGTTTTGCAACTGAGAGCGTTCTTCAGTACAACGTACTGCAATACCAGTGGGTAAGTGAACAATCCGTACTGCTGTTTCTACTTTGTTGACATTCTGCCCACCTTTACCGCCAGCCCTAGATGTAGTCACTTCTAAATCCTTGTCTGGAATGTCCAGTTGTACAGAGTTATCTAACTGTGGCATCACTTCTACCCCAGCAAAACTGGTTTGTCGCTTACCGTTAGCATTAAAAGGTGAAATGCGTACTAAGCGATGGGTGCCTGTTTCCGATCGCAAATAACCATAAGCATAGCGGCCAGTAATTTCCAGGGTTGCTGATTTTATACCCGCTTCATCACCCTCTGATTCTTCCGCTAAAGTCACCTTGTAGCCGTGAGCTTCTGCCCAACGGGTATACATTCGCATCAGCATAAAAGCCCAGTCTTGGGCATCTGTACCACCAGCACCAGCATTAATTGTCAATACTGCCCCCTCAGCATCATAGGGACCAGCAAGCAACTGTTGTAATTCCCACTGGTCTAGTTCGCGATTCAGCTGAGTAACTGTAGATTCTGCTTCTTCTAATAGTGCCGCATCGGTTTCTAGTTCCAACAACTCTACCACAGCCTTGGTATCTTCCAGACTGGCTCGCCACTGATGATATTGTTCCAGGTGGTCTTTGAGGTCGTTAAGTTCTTGCAGTGTTTTTTGAGCTTCTGTCTGCTCGTTCCAGAATTCTGGCTGTGCAGCGATTTGTTCTAAATCTTGTATTTTGGCATTTAGCGCGGGTATGTCAAAGATAGTCCTGGGCTTTACCCAGACGACCGGACAATGTTTCGATTTCGCGTTTTAGTTCTAGTACTTCCATAGAGCTTGCTAAATTGGGGAGCGCTTTTGGTGGATATTGTTAAGTTGATTTATTTTTGATTGTAGCTGTAATTGGGCGACTTCTCTTGTAGGCTATGGAGTAGTGTTATCTCCTCAACCCAATTACTCGTTCTAGGTCAGCTGCTGTAAAGTTGGCTCCGGTAACATCTGCATTACTGAAATTGGCTGCAGCTAAATCCGCTCCTTGAAAATTTGCCCCTCTGAGATTTGCCCCTGTGAAATTCACTTCCTCTAAGTCCGCTGCTGTAAAGTTGGCTCCACTGAGATTAGCATTGCTCAAATTGGCTTGTGCCAAATCGGCACCCGATAAATCAGTGTTACTCAGGTTAGCACCCCTTAGGTCTGCTCTCTCTAGATCACAACCCGGACATTGACGATTTGACAGCAACTGATTAATTGCACCACTGCTAGTTATGTTTTGATCTACTGGTTGAGCGATCACACTGGAGTTAGTACCCTTCTGCTCAGAGCTAAATTCATTGGGGTTAATTGCTTGAATCTGCTTTGGTTGGGCACATCCGATAATTGTCCCAGAAATTAGCAGCGCAATCGTACTTGCCACTTTGTGGAGTTCTAACATCAAAATCATCCTCTCAGAAAATGTCATTAAAAATAATTTATCAGTCCCTCCCACACGGGGGATGGGGCAGTGGATTGTGCTTAATCCCTACTATTCAAGGCAATTAGTAACCGTAAGATAAACACAAACAAGTTGATGTAGGTGAGGTACATGGACAAAGCCGCCGGTAAATATTCGTCGTCCCTATAAGTACGGGGCAAGATGTAGAAGTCAACCACCGATACCCCAACAAATAGAAATACACCCAAACCGGAGATACCAATTTCTAACCAACTGGGGGTGTAAACACCAAACATCGCCAATACAAATTGGGTCAAGACCACAACTACCAAGGCCATCACCCCTAAGCTGATAGTTTTGGTCAAGGCCATGCCGTCATTTTCCGAGAGATTGGATCCAATTTGACGGGCGACAATAAAGGTGATACCACAACCTAGGGCTGCCAACCCCACACCTTGAATACCTACCCCTTGGGTTTGCAAGGCCAGGAAGACTAAACCACTCAGGGTATATCCAGATAAGAGTCCGTAGGTTGCTAATAGAGGTAATGCTACAGTCTTATTGCCTTTTTCAGCAACATTACGGGCGACAAAAAATAAAATTAACTCCACAATCATCGCACCAATGAAGGTGGGGAAGAAAATACCGGGATTGGTACGGATAACGCCCAAACCACCATAGGTTCCCAAGGCGGTTAGCACCAGACCACCACCAACATAGGGTAGGGCATTGGCAATGACATTGGGGCCAATCAGCGACTGAGTTCTAGCCTCGCGAATAGCATCGCGAAAGTTGCTGGTATTGCTCATAAGTCGATTTTGGAGAGATAAACATTCGCTTTACCTCCATTTATACCAACATTTCCTATTAATAGCTAGGTGGCCTGGTGATAGTGGTAATTATCGGGATTTCAGATCCGCGATCGCACCTTTAGTCATGGCAGCAATGGTTTTATCACTAGCTTTAGGCAAATGATAATACTTACCTCCCGCTGTTTGTGCTAATTCTTTAGCAAAACCCGTGGACACAAACTTACTCTCGGTATCAATTACCAATAGCTGCATTCCTCCGGCGCGAATTCTCCCGGCAATATCTAATAGTTCTGCTTTGATGTCTGGCTTTTCTCCTGGTTCTAAGGTTTCACCTAGAGATCGCGCCAAGGGAATATTACCCCGCCCATCCGTAATTGCCACAATCACCACTTGCCCCACATCTCCACTCATTTCTGAATTGACACCCACCCTTACCGCTTGAGTTAAACCATGTGCTAAGGGTGAACCACCACCACAAGGTAATCTTTCTAGGCGGTTACGTGCCAGAGCTATAGAACGGGTTGGAGGTAACAATACTTCTGCTTGTTCTCCCCGGAAAGGAATCAATGCTACTTGGTCACGGTTTTGATAAGCCTCCGTTAACAGTTGCATCACAGCCCCTTTAGCTGATTGCATCCGGTTGAGAGCCATGGAACCCGAAGCATCAACTACAAATACTATCAAGGCTCCCGCTTTGCGTACCAAGCGCTTGGCACGGATATCGCTTTGCTCCACAATAACTCTTTTACCCGGGTGTCTTGCCCTTCTGGCTTTTTGATAGGGTGCAGCCGCCCTAAGTGTAGCATCTACGGCAATGCGGCGCACTTTCCCTTTGGGTAACATGGGCTTAATATAGCGTCCCCTGTCTTCGGAAAAAATCATACTCCGACTGCCAGATTTACCCTGACGCTTGGCCATTTGGGCAAAATAAAGCACGCTGTCATCCAGAATTACCCCTTCTGGGTCAAAAATAAATTCCTCTGGAACATCAGGGGGTTCTTGTTCCTGTTCTTGTTCTTGTTCTTCTTGTTCCTGTTCTTCCTGTTCTTGTTCTTCCTCGTCCTGTTGATCCTCTTCTTGTTGATTTTGAGGGGGTGGGGGTGGGGGTGGTGGTGGTTGGTCTGGTGGTGGGGTTTGGACAATTGTTGAACGTGGGACAATGACAAACTCCACAGCCCGGCGTAAATCTTCGGCGTTGACTGTTGTCCTTCCTTCTAAAGCCGCCGCAGCTTTAGCTACACGCACGGCGAATAATTCCGCCCGATGTCCTTCCACTCCTCCGCGAATGGCTTCATTGACTAAATAGGTAATTTGTTCTAGGGTGATGGTTACTTCTTTCAACCATTCCCTCGCTAGGATAATTTGGGTTTTTAACCCGTCTAAATCTTCTGCGTATTGCTCCAGAAATGCTTGGGGGGATTTAGCATAGGCGATCGCTTGCTCCACAGCTGTTACTCTTTGATCTAGTCCCAGGACACCATCAGCAGAAAGAGTGATGGCAATTCTATCTAGTAAATGCTCCCTTAATCCTCCTTCTTCTGGGTTATAGGTGGCTATAAATAAGGATTTGCAAGGATGCTGAAAACTAATTCCTTCCCGCTCAATTTGGTTACGTCCCTCGGATAAGACTGTGAGCAGCTGATTTGATATTTGGTCATCTAATAAATTCAACTCATCCACATACAGCACCCCTCGGTTAGCTGTGGCAAGTAACCCAGGCTGAAAAATTGTATCACCCTGCTTTACAGACTGTTCTACATCTACAGAACCTAATAGTCTGTCTTCTGTGACTCCCAAGGGAATTTGGACAAATGGCGCCGGAATAATTTCCGTGGGTACTTCTGTAATATCTTGATCTGCATACTCTGCTAACAGATCATCATCCCAGTCTTCTGGGCGGTTGGGATCGCAGTTACTCATCGAGGCTTTCACAACTTCGATGGGTGGTAGTAAGGCGTGGATAGCACGCGCCATTACTGATTTTGCCGTACCGCGACGGCCGGCGATCGCCACTCCTCCTAAACCAGGATCAACTGCTGCTAACAACAAGGCTAATTTAATTGCTTCTTGACCGACTACAGCTGTCAAGGGGAAGGCTGTGATTGTAGGGTTAATAGTAGGCGCGGGCATGGTTGGCACAATAGCTAGTCTCGGCTTTTAGCATAGCAATTTTTGGCACCTTCAACATGGCACGTGCTTTCTTGTCCATTGTGACTATAGTAATTTTACTTGTTTTTATCGTTGCCATAGCAATAAATCTCAAACCTTGGAGAGCATTCTATGATCTTCATATAGAGTTGTACTTATTTCATCAATAATAATGACTCTGAACATGGGGTTATGCGATTACTAAATATAATGGCAATAGTCTCAAATTATATCAGAAAGTATCAATTTATTTACTATTTTTATGGTTAAAAGTATATAGTTATACGAATTTTTATTACAACTGGTTTCAATCCGGTTAAATTAGACTATAATCTGTTTAGTGGGTAGCCTAATTTAAATTCATAGAAATTGGATTTAAAACGGAGGAACCAATGTTTGGGGCTAATCTTAAGAGAGACACCTTCCAGTCTTAGCCCGTCAGCTAACTTCGTCGGCAATGGAAGGAACTCCCAAAACTTTGGCTTTAACACCAGTTGTTATTGGGGTTTCTTTGCGGATATTTCTCATTATATCCTTGCGATATACTATATCCGTTTTAACCTACTTCTCATTCATAACTTGTTCATAACTTGTTTCTTTGGGGAGAAGTCGAAATTGTGAATATAAAGCCAATGTTAGTGCGTCTACAAAGCGCCATAGGTAGAGACGATTTAACTGAGCAAATGGTACTATTACCAGAGTCCAAAAAACCATTTTCTCAAGCATTTAAGTCTCCCAAAATAATCGTTGCTTACCATGGTTCACCCAATAGTCATACGGCGCTGGATATAGCTTTCTGTATTGCACAGCAAACCCGTTTGGCCACAAATGTACTGAATGTACAGGCTGTGTATGTAGTAGAGAATCAACATAATCAGTTTCTAGATTCCTCAAATTTAGAGTCTCAGGTAACTCAAGTATCAAAATCTAATCTTCCTATCTTGACTCCATCAAAGTCGAGGGGAACAACACAATATTTACCGAAAGAATACATTCTTCCTCTTGAGCAAGCAGATAGAGTTTTATGGCAAGCGCGCAGCCTAGCGAAAGAATGGCAAAGTTATTTTAAATCTCATCTGAGGTTTGGTTGCGTGGCCACAGAACTAAAAAATGTTGTGGAATTAGAAGCTGCTGATATCTTATTTTTGGGATGTAAGTCTGCTGATCATACCATGGTGCAGATGCTGGGTTCTAATTTTCCCTGTGCCGTTTTAGGTATACCCCATTGTATTAATGAATAAATATTGCGTTGGATTAAATTAAAGCAATTTTCTATTTAATGAAAGTTGCATAAAAGTCACCTATATTGAGGTGGCTTTTTTCCCGAAAATATAATTTCCTTGAATTCCAGAGGTATATCGTGGAAAATTGGCAGGCATTTCTGAGTTTTTTCACATTTTTGGGCGTGATTGGTTTAGTGATAACGGAATGGATGCATCTAACTATTGCTGCATTTTTAGGAGCATTATTATTAGTTTTTACTAATATTATGAGTTTGGAGGAAGCAATTGACTATATCAGTAAAAGCCATGCCACCCTGGGTTTATTATTTGGCATTATGGTATTTGTGCGGGCATTTGAGTCTACTAAAGTATTTGATTATTTAGCTACTAAAATAGTACTCTTGGCTCAAGGCGAAGGCAAACGTCTTCTCATCAGTATTGTTGGAATTGTTACTCTTGTCTGTTCAGTTCTCCCCAATGCTACAACAGTGATGTTATTAGCGCCTTTAATTCCACCAATGGCACAAGAATTAGGAATAAATTTTGTCCCTCTACTAATTTTAACGGTTTTAGTTGCTAATAGTGCTGGACTACTCACCCTAGTTGGTGATCCTGCTACCTTTATTGTGGGGGATGCAGTTAATATCAGCTTTATAGATTATCTATATAATTTAAGCTTAGGAGGAGTGATTGCTGTCGGTGTGATCATACTATTTCTACCAATTTTATTCCGCAAAATTTGGCATACTAAACTAGATAGTTTAGCAGAACTCCCAAACCCACGAATCAATCACCCGCAAGTTGTAATGGTGGGTGGGGTGATTGTAGCTTTAGTATTAATAATTTTTGTTATCGGGGAATCTCTACCCATACCTATTTCACCAGCGGCCGCGGCTTTATTGGGTGCAGCTTTAGCTTTGCTACTATCTCACCACAGCAAAATTGATTCTGTTAACCATATACTGCGAGATGTTGACTGGAGTACATTAATATTTTTCATGAGTATTTTTGTGCTAATTGGGGGACTAGAAAAAACAGGGGTAATTAATGCTTTATCAGGTATATTGGCGACAATTATCGGTAAAAATATTTTCCTGGGTTCTTTAGTTTTGTTGTTTTTTGTGGGGATATTATCGAGTCTCGTACCCAACATTCCATTGGTAGTAGGGATGGTTCCTTTGCTTAAACAATATCTTGTCACAGTGGGATTAGTCAGCCCAGAAGTTCTAGTTACAAATTTTGATGGACAGTTTCCCCCGGAAGTGCTCCCAATGTTTTACGCTATGATGTTTGGTGCAACCTTAGGAGGAAATGGTACTTTAGTAGGAGCATCTTCTAACATAGTAGCCGCAGGTATTTCTGAGCAACACGGTCGTCCCATTTCTTTTAAAACTTTTCTTCATTATGGCCTACCAGTTACGATTGTACAACTCGTAGCGTTGGCGTTATATGTAATGGTTCGTTTTCTCTTGTGATAGTAGGGGTACTGTGCGCGTTTTCGGTAGAGTTCCATGGGGTGAGCAAGTTATTAAAAAGGCGGTCACCAATTTAGGTACCGCCTTTTTAATTTTGATTTGTATTATTGAAGAGTTAAGAACTGTGAATGTTTATTTGGGAATTAGCAACTACTCTCGACTTAGTCCTAGCATTTTCAAGACGAATATCTCAGAATGTGGAGTACGTCCCGTAAAACACTATATCCAGCCAAATCCCAAACTAAGTAAGCCAGAAAGCCAATCATTGCTAGGCGACCATTCCATAGTTCTGCTTGAGGGTTCCAACCAAAAATAAAGGCGTTGCGGTCAACACCGTTATAAGCTGTAGCTACTGGTGGTAAATCTGTAGAACGACGAGGTTCTTTAGTTTCCATGTTTTTACTCCCAAATCCAACTAAGTTATTAAATTTTTAATGGTTAACGACCAACCAGATGTAGTACGTCTCGTAGAACACTATATCCGGCTACATCCCAAAGTAAATAGGCTAGAAAGCCAATCATTGCAAAGCGACCATTCCAGATTTCGGCTTGAGGAGTCCAGCCAAATAGAAATGCATTCCTATCTCTGCCATTGTATTCCACCGCCACCGGTGGTAGGTTTGTGGAAGAACGCGTCTCTCGAGTTTCCATTTTTATTATCCAAAATTATTTATTGCTTAACCTTAATTTAGCTGTTTATCAGTAAGTTGCTTTCCCTCTGTAGGTACAAACTACACACGTCTTGCGGAGGATTATCATAAAGTTATAATTCTGGGCATATCCACCTTGAGGGGGTGATGAAAATCCTCAGCATAAATAAATGTAAATTAATAATTTGTTAAGGAGAATAATTCAGTCATAGCATTTCCCATGCTCGTGATGTACAAATTTTTTTAGTTTGGTTTTAAGGAACAAATTTGTGTGTACTTCATTAGCCTGAAAAAGGCTTGATTATTGTAGCTTGATAAAAAAGCATACTTAACAGTTAAATTATCAAACTTATACCTAGCTATAGATAGATTTTTATAACTAGAGAGAGATGCCTAGAATGGCTAAATTCCACGATCCTGAAAGTGGAAAAAAATCAGTATTGCCATAGATACACCCAAGAAATAGATGTTGAATTCCTGCTCATGAAATTTCTCATCCTCCCCAAATTTCAATTTATAAGAAGGAAATATAATGTTTCAATTTACAGAAAACATTCTGGAAGTTTACAAGCCACTATTGTGGGTAGCACAGACTGGTGTAGTTCCCACTAGTATTACGCCAGCCCAGGCATCAGTGATCAATTCGGGTCCACGCTTTTTTGTGGCTTTAATCTCCGGTGTGATCCTAGCTTTTGCCTTCCAATTACTGTTAACTAACCTCTCCGTCGCCGCTGGTATTTCCTACTTGGGTCGGCCATCTGACTCAGATGCAATGGTTGGGGAAGTGGGAAGTTTCGGTGGTACTATTCGCAAAATTGGTACAGCATTGGGGTTATGGACATTAGTTACTGTTACCATCGCTTTATTAATCGCTTGCTTCCTCGCAGTTAAATTAAGTTTACTGGTATTAGATGCCAGGCTGGGCGCAATTCTGGGATTAGTTATTTGGGGAGCATACTTTTTGCTGCTGGTGTGGGTAAGTTCGACCACTGTGGGTTCCTTAGTTGGTTCGGTCGTCAATTCAGCAACTTCAGGTTTTCAGGCGATTATGGGGACTGCTTCGGCCGCATTGGGTGCAAAGGCGGTGAATCAACAAGTCGTAGCAACGGCCGAAGCAGCAGCTGCTGCTGTGGGTCGGGAATTAGGGAATGCTGTTGACCCCGTTAGTATTCGGGAAAATATAGAAGATTACCTAGAACAGATCCGCCCCCCAGAATGGGATATATCCCACATTCGCAGGGATTTTGAAAATTTACTCACAGATCCACAATTGCAGGCCATCGCATCCAGTCCAGACCTCCGGAACATTGACCGCCAAAGGTTTAGGGATTTAGTCAGCAGTCGTACCGACTTTTCTCCCAGAGAGGTTAAACGTATCAGTGATACACTATACAAAGTTTGGCAGCAGGTAGTTAGTCAGCAAAAACCCATCCAAGACAATTTAGCTGAGTTAGTTAACTATTTGCAGTCACTCCCCCCAGGACAAGGGAAGACAGATGAGATCAACGCCAAATTAGATCGGTTAATAGCAGAAATCCGGACTTCTCAGGAAACAGCATCAAGAACAGAAAAACCAGGTTTGATGCAACAAACTTTACAACAAATAATCACTGCACTGACTGGTATGGTGTTGGGAAGGGCAGATTTATCAGATATAGATGTAGAAACAATTTGGCGATCGCTCACCACTGCGAAGGAGAAACTCACTGCACAAGCTGATAAACTGGGGTTGACCATACCATCAGAACCCTATAGTCCCATTAGGGCTGATGTGGAAAACTACCTACTAAATACATATGCTTGGCAATTCAGTCCTGAGAGAATTGCTGAAGAATTTCTTGATGTCATCTATGACCCAGAGGCAGACCCGGGTATAGTCAAAAGGGAACTAGAGAGACTTTCTCGCCAGGATTTTGCCCGTACTCTCCAAGAACGGGGAATACTCACCCAAGAACAAATTCAGCGTATTGCTGACCAGTTAGAAACTGTCCGCCAAGAGGTATTAGTTATAGTCAGGGATGCGGAAGAAAGGGAGATTACACAAGACCTACAAGGCCGAATAGAAAGTTACTTACTTGTTAGCAATAAAGCAGAATTAACTCCACAAGGACTTGAGCAGCACTTTAAACCATTATTAGCAGATCCACAGGTAGATTACGAAACTCTCTCGCTACGACTCTCACAATTAGACCGCCAAGAAATGCGGGAGATATTGCTAGCACGAAATGATATTCCCACAGAAGAAGTCAACCCGATTCTCAATGAATTAGAAAATCAGCGCCATCAGGTCTTGGTACAATCTCAAGGGTTGGCGGAACAAGCCAAACATCACGCGGAAACTTTATGGTTAAATTTAGAATCATATCTGCGTAATACTGGCAAAGCGGAGTTAAACCCTGATGGAATTCGCGCGGATGTGCAAAAGCTGCTAGAAGACCCCCAGTCGGGAATCATTGCTATGGGGGCGCGATTAGCTCGCTTTGACCGAGATACCTTAGTTAGCTTACTCAGTCAGCGCCAAGATTTGAGTCCACAGCAAGTTAATCAAATTATTGACACTGTAGAAGAGTCCTGGCACAATATCCGCCATACACCTCAAGCTTGGAAGGAACAGTACGACTCAGTAATAGCTACTATCGCCGATTATTTACGTCATACTGGTAAAGAAGAATTAAACCCTGAAGGCATTCAACGGGATTTTAACAGACTATTTTACAACCCTAGAGAGGGCGTTGTAGCCTTGCGCCGGCGTTTGTCTCAGCTAGACCGGGATACTTTAGTTCAGTTACTCAGTCAACGGCCAGATCTGAGTGCAGAACAAGTCAATGAAGTTATTAATTCTGTGCAAGCTTCCATTCGTAATATTGTACGTGCCCCCCGTCGTCTGGCTACCCGCACCCAGCAAAGAATGGCAACATTTCAAGCTTATCTGTCAGAGTATTTGCGGCAAACTGGTAAGGAGGAACTTAACCCAGAAGCTATTAAGCGTGACCTACAATTATTATTGCATGATCCAGCAGTGGGAATGGAAAACCTGGGCGATCGCTTGGCTCATTTTGACCGTTCCACAGTCATGGCTTTGCTAAAAATTCGGGAAGATATGACTGATGAAGAAGCAGCCAGAATTGCCGATCATATCGTCTCCGTGCGGGATCAATTTGTAGAACAAGTACATGGTATTCAAAGGGGGATTCAAGATGTGATAGAAGGGATTTTTGCCCGGCTCCGTAACTATCTCAACTCCTTAGAGCGCCCAGAATTGAATTATGATGGCATCAAGCGCGATATCCGCAGGTTATTTGATGATCCACAGGCTGGGTTTGAAGCGTTACGCCATCGCCTGTCTGCTTGTGACCGGGACACCTTGGTGGCGATTATAAGTTCCCGTGAGGATATTTCTGAAGCTGATGCCAACGGCATTATTCACCAAGTTGAGCGGGTACGCAACACCGTACTGCAACGTGCTGAAAGGCTACAGCAGGAAAGCCAACGCCGTCTAGAAGAGTTAAAATATCAAGCACAAAGACAAGCAGAAGAAACCCGCAAAGCCGCTGCTACAGCTTCTTGGTGGTTATTTGCTACGGCATTTGTATCAGCTGTATTTGCTGCATTAGGGGGAGCGATCGCTGTGGTTATAATTTAGCTTACAGGATTATTCGCCACTTGCTTCTCCCCATTGATTAATGGCAGAAAATATTGACGAGTAGTCATCATTAGCAAATGACATTTTCATCGCCGTTTGCAAGATTTGCCTTACAGATTCAATACTGGCGAGATCCAAACCCAGTGATTTTGCTGCTGAGATAAACAAATCTGTATCTTTGAGCAGGTGTTTTGTGGGGAAATTGGGATTGGTATAATCGCCGTCTAGCATCCGTCTGAGTTTCTTGTCAAAAGTAGGCGCATAAAGTGAACTTTCGCGCAGGATTTGCATAAATAAATCTATGTCAATACCTTGACGCTCGACAAACGCCAGACTCAGAGCAAAGCCAGTGGTTAGGGAAGCAATGAGTTGATTTAGTGCTAACTTTAACCCTGCAGCGGAGCCTACTGGCCCCACAAATACAGGCTCTGGACCAAAGTTTTGCAGTAACTTTAAATCCCGTTGATATTGTCTTTGTTCTGCACCTACCATGACAATCAGCTTACCAGCTTTTGCTTCTGGAATACTACCTAATACTGGAGCTTCTATATACTCGCCACCGCCACCAATGACCGCATCTCTGATTTCTTGGCTTTCTATGGGGGTAATAGTCCCCATCTGAATCACAGTCCGCCCTTCTAGAGTGCGCCAAGCAGTATCTGAAAGCAAAACATGATAAATTGCTGCGGCATTAGTCAACATGAGAATAATGTAATCAGCAGCACGAATTGCTTGACGGGGATGTGTTACAATTTCCGCACCAGCTGCCTGTAGTGGAGCTAATTTTTCTGGGGTGCGGTTGTAGGCCACTAGCTCTATGTTGGCTGCTAACAACCGTTGAGCCATCGGTAATCCCATAAGTCCAGTTCCCAGAAATGCCACCTTCATTTTTTACTTTCCTTTGGTACAGCTTGGGTGTAGCCAGTCCTAAATATCGCGTTTCCATGCTCTGATTGTAAGATTGTTGAACAGTTATCACTGTCCAGAAATAACTGTTCCCTAATGAGTCAAGAACAATCAGCCCCCAGCCGCAAAGGTGACCATTATAATCACCGACAGCAAGATGCCTGGGCTAAGTAGTGTGATCAATAACAAGAGTTCATGAGCGGTCATAATTAGTACTTTCCTGTTACCTGGGTCTGCACAGTAGTCAATTTTATGCTAATCTATATCAGGACAAGATCGCATTCTTAAAGAGAGTCTTCGGTGACTGCTTTGTCGATTCCTTGTGACGCGACTTCTTTTTGTAAGTCTTCTTTGATGCTTGACTTGTATTTTCTAAGTCCGTATAACCTGCTAGAGAAAGAGTGGATGATCGACAGGATATCTTGTACGAGTTCCTGCTCTGGACTGAGCTGGCGGTCATTGAGAACCACGAGTTCGCACTCAAATTTTGTGCATAACCACCTCACCAATTCAAATCCGAATCGGACAAGTCTGTCAGGATGGGCAACGACAATACGTTGGATATCGCCGTCGATGATTCGTTCTAGAATTGCGAGGAATTTTTTCCGTTTAAAATTGAGTCCGCTTCCAACTTCTGAAATAATTTCAGCCTCTGGGTATCTTGTGCGTAAGTGTTCAAGTTGTCGTTGCAAATCATCTTGCTGGGAATGAGTCGATACTCGTCCATAACAAATAGTTTTAATTGTCCTGGGTATTCCGCCAATTTTTTCGACTTCTTCGAGAATGAACCGCCTTTGGCCTCCTGGTGTACGGATTGCTTTAAGCTTGCCTTCGTTTTCCCATCTCCTGAGACTGGAGACATGGACACCAAGGATTTTAGCTGCTTCCTTGGGAGTGACATGCTGCATCAAAACCTCATTAAATCAACTACTTTTAGTATAGCGTGAGTTAGTAAGATTTACTCGTTTTAAGCAAATAATTTATAATTAGTTACACGTCTTAACTTTCCTCTATTTTACTCCGGCACAGTTAACCCTGTGAGTGGTTGACCTATTTCTGTAGGCTGGAGTCCTTTGCTTTGAATTAAAACTCCAAAGCTACCTAGCCCTGAGGGGTCTATGAGCTGGTGTAATGCTTCGCGCCTTTGCAATAGTTGTGAGAGGGGAATTTCTTGATGAGAAATAGCAGCAATGCGCTGGCCTAAACCCAAGGCCATTAAAAATAAACCCTGCTGGATAAATCCTATTTTCTCTAAACCAAAGCGATCGCCCCATCGTTCCAAAGCAGTAAAATCAACATGAGCGGTAATATCTTGCTGACCAATATTGATATAGGGGTTGTTGTGGTGGCGATGGTTGTAATAACATTGTAAGGTTCCTTGCGATCGCCGGGAATGATAATAACGATGAGCGGGGTAGCCATAATCAATTGTTAACACATACCCGCGATGCAAGCGGTCGGCTACTATACCTAACCACTCACCAGCAGCCAAATTAATTTCACTACGATAACCATCCTCATAACTAGGATGAGTAAAATCAATTTGTATGAAATTTAGGTATTCTGGCAATTTGGGTGTAGAAACTTCGCCCGTCACTTCCCTAAACAAAGTTTCCGACTCACCTGTGTGGGTCGTGACATAAATTTCTCGCATCTCCCCAGCTTCTAAAATAAACTGATGTACTGGCAAAGCATCCACCAATTCATTAGAAAAAAAGCAGCCAGTTATGGAGTCAGTGGGGATATCTTCTAAATTACACCAACGAACAGGAAAGTTTTGTAACCGTTGCTGTTGTTCTTGCTGAAATACTCGGGACTTCTCCACAATAATATACTTTAGCGCCTGAAAAAAGTCTGGATAATGTAGCTGAGAGTAGCTCAGGATATGCATAGCCAACATTCCTTGACCTGCTCCCATTTCTACCAAAGAAAAAGGCTCAGGACGCCCTAAAACTTCCCACATCTGGTGAAATTGTTCCGCCAATAGCTCGCCAAAGTCACTACCCAGACTAGGAGAGGTGAAAAAATCACTCCCCCCAAAGCCAATTTTCACAGCGTGACTGGAGTAGTAACCATGTTCGGGGTGATATAAAGCCATATCCATGTATTCAGCGAAAGTAATTCGCCCTTGGGGACTGGTAGTAATACGATGAGCTATGGCTGTACACAATGCCGGGTTAGAGGTCATAGACAAAATATTATCATGATACGACAACCGCCAATAAGATGAGGATAAAAACAGATAATAAAATGGTTACTCCCGTTCCCTGCTATAGTAGTAATTATCCCAGTAGTCAAAAATACTTAGTACACCTCAAAAATATTAGTGAAACGTGACTCGATTTATTACCAAATTTTCAAGCGCAGTCCGGGGTTAATTTTTGAACTAATTAATCAGTCTCCGCAACAAGCAGATAAATATCGATTTGAGTCAGTGGAGGTGAAAGAAACAACATTTCGCATTGATGGGGTGTTTTTACCGCCAGAAGCAGCAAAACCAAGGATAATATTTTTCGCCGAGGTGCAATTTCAGAAAGATGAAGGTCTTTACCATCGCTTTTTTACCGAGTCCCTGATGTATTTGAACCGGAATCAGTCTGAATATGACGACTGGTATGGTGTGGTGATCTTCCCCTCACGTAGTTTAGAACCAAGGGATACTAGAACCCATCGGACTTTATTAATTATTAAATAGTGACCAGGTACAGCGAATTTATCTAGATGAGTTAGGATCTCCTAATACCCTGTCAATAGGTATTAATTTAATGCAGTTGGCGATCGCCTCAGAGGAGAGAATGGCCGCACAAGCAAAACAATTACTAGAGAGGGTAGAATTAGAGATAAGCCAGACACTAGCGAAAACTGAAATCATAGATATTATTACCACAATTGCTGTTTACAAGTTTTCTGCATTGAGTAGAGAGGAAGTGGAAGCGATGCTAGGACTGACATTAGAACAAACCAGAGTTTATCAAGAAGCTAAAGCAGAGGGTCGCGAAGAAGGTCGCGAAGAAGGTCGCGAACAAAGGGAAGCTGAAATACTCAAAGTTACAGTTCCCCTACTATTAAAGACAGGTATGAGTGTAGAACAGATTGCCCAAGAACTCAATGTTAAAGTAGAAGCTGTCCGCCTTGCTGTAGAGGATAATACCAGTAAGACATAAACCCCCTATATTTGACTTTCTTTGTCAAACCTCAGCAATAAGAATTCTCCCCATCTAAAAAGGGCGCGTATTATAGGATATTTAATTTCATACTTCAAGAGATATGGAAGAATGAAAAAAATCAATATTTGCTGTTGGGCGATCGCTCTGGGTATTCTCTTTTCCTTCGCGTCTGTGCGACTTTGCTGGAAACCAATTGATATTTAAATCTTACAAGTCTCCATACGGTCAAAAAGAACACCTCTCGTCAATCCCCAACGAAAGCCTCCTGGTGACCTATCAGATGGAAGATGTCCTCGTGGCGCTATTTTATCAAAAGTAAGCTCACTATAACTTTTCCATTTTTCTTCTTTCCTCCATGCTATTTTGTCTCCAAAAGCTTCTGTAATGTTTCTGTTGAACTTTCTTGTTCCCCCCAAACTTTGATAAATTTGCTTTTGCACAGAAAAACCAAACCTTCCCCTGCTGTATTTTACCCACAATTTATCAATAGTCTTCAGGTCTTTACAGGGTAAATTATCAAGACTTTGAGCATCTAATACACCCTCTTTTTGCCGCTTTCCTACCACTAACATAACTCTCACTGTTTCGTCATTTGCTTCTTTCCACCTTCCCGCAGCGAGTAAATCTTGTAGTTTCCTATAGTCCATACCGACAGATGATATTAGTTCAGGTTCTGCTATGGGTTGAGTTTCTTGTATTGCAATGGGTTTTGGTGTTGGGGTGGGACTATTTGTAAATATACGTTCCCAGATTAAAACTATCAGAAACCCTCCCAAAACTAAACCCGCAATTTGTAACCAACCCCGCGGGGGAGATGGTTTGATTATTTGTGTGGGTAGGGGTACTTGTTGATTTTCTAAAGCTACCGTTGGGGGTATTGGGACAGAATTTAAATCTTGTAAAACTTCCTCAGCAGACTGATAACGAAATTGTACATCTTTGTGTAATAACTTATCTATAATTTGCCCTAATTCTAGAGTTACTGCTTGCTTGACATAGTTACGCCATTGTTTCACCCATCCATAACCATCCTCCCGCCATAATTCCCAAGGATGAATCCCTGTTAACAAATGAAAACAAGTTGCACCAATACTATATAAATCACTGGCTGGATATACTGTACCATCTTGCATTTGTTCTACAGCAGAATAGCCAAAAGTCCCGATGTTTGTCCCGGTTTTTACTGTTCCCTGTAGTTGCTTAGATGCGCCAAAGTCAATTAATATCAGCTTACCGTCACTGCGACGACGCATGATATTTTCTGGTTTAATATCCCGGTGTATAATGCCTTGGCTATGAATTACTTGCAGAACTGGTAATAAATCCTGTAATAACTTGCGGATTTTCGCCTCATTGAATATACCCTGGTTGGCTAATTCTGTAAGTAAATTTTCCCCTTCTATAAACTGCTGTACTAAATACAAGCGGTTATCTTCCGCAAAGTATGCTAGTAAAGCTGGTATTTGAGGATGTTCACCAAGCTGTTGTAATTGCTGCGCTTCTTGTAAAAATAATGCTGTGGCTTTTTGTAAACCTGCTGTACCTTGGGTTTGGGGTGCAAGTTGTTTAATAACGCACTCTGAGTTTAATTTGTCAATATCTACCGCTAAATAAGTTTTGGCAAATCCTCCACCACCTAAAGGTTTAACTGGTTGATAGCGGTTTCTCAATACTACCAAGGGAATCCCGCAGCTAGGGCAAAATTTCGTATCTTCAGTAACTGAGGGGTTATCACATTTGGGATTAAGACAACATATCTTGGTCATGGCTAGGTATTGTTAGATACGTTTATTATTCTGTACCTCACAGTATAGAACCATTAGTAAGTTAATTTCATACTTGAGAGAGATAAAAATCACTATTGAATCTCAGGTGATCGCTCTGGCTATTGTCAGAAAAATTGGATATATTTGACAAATACACCAGTGTCACATTTTTGATATACTCAAAAACATAAGTAATTTAAAATCATTGATTATGGCGGGAGTACCCCAGAATCTGAGGTGAATAAGGGTAAATTTATTTACTGGCAATATTAGTTCATTAAAGATGATGGTGAGTTTGTTTCCCAAAGGTAATAGCAGATTTGGCTCCCGTCAACTCCTAGTGATCCTCATCCTCTTGAGTTTAATATTACCTATACAAACAGGACGAACACAGGAAATCTCCCCTACACCTGTGATATCCCAGCCATCTCCACCAGAACAAACCCCTACAAATGGGCTATTTTTCGCCGATATAATCGTTAGGGGAAAACCCGTGTTTCAAGTGGGTAGCTTAGGAGAACTCAGCGCTACTCAACGCGCGGAGATTATCAACCGCCGCATTGCTAGTATTTTAGTACGCAGCCAAACTGATAGCCAAGTTTCCCTAGTACCAGATCCCCAACGTGGTATTGCTACATTACAGATGAATAACCGGGTTGTCATGACTGTAACTCGACAGGATGCTGAAGATTTTAACCTAGATGTGGAAACATTAGGGCAATGGTGGGCAAAGCAGTTAAATCAAGCTTTTGAGCAACCCCCACTAGTAATTGATGTTGGACAAAGACTATTCTCTACTCTGAGGAAGTTTCAGCAAGAGACTATCGACAATTTACCCTCTTTTTTAGGAATGCTATTAGTAGTCATTACTACCGGGTTAATAGCAGCTAGTATGCGCCACGTCACCCTTACCGGGGCGCAACATTGGGAGGTAGACCGCAATTCTAAAATCTTGGTTAGTCGTTTGGTCTATGGCTTAGTTTGGGTCATAGGCGCAATTGTCGCTTTGGGAGTTTTAGGATTAGACTTCGCCACCTTACTAGGAACTTTAGGATTAACCAGTGTAGCTATAGGTTTTAGTCTCAAGGATATACTCAGTAATTACTTTTCCGGTGTTGTATTGCTGGTATCTCGTCCCTTTCGTTTAGGAGATCAGATAGTTATTCAAGACTTTGAAGGGACTGTTACCCAAATCCAACTACGAGCTACAACTGTGAAAACTTATGATGGGCGTGTGGTTTATATTCCTAATCAAGCAGTGTTTAGTGCCATTATTATTAATAACACTGCCTCAAATATTCGCCGTAATTCTATTACCTTTGGTATAGACTATAAAGCAGATATTACCAAGGTTAAGGAAGTTATTAATGATGCGGTTTTGTCACTACCTGAAATTGAAAAAGAACCAAAGCCAGATATTTTAGTCCGTCAATTAGCCCCTAGTACAGTTAATATCGAAGTGCGCTGCTGGGTAAATTCTCGGCGGTTACCATTTTTAGAAGCTACTTCTTTAATGGCTCAAGCAATTAAAGAAGCCTTAGAAGAGGCTGAAATTAATATGCCTACCGATATTTATACCTTAAAATTTAGTGATATGTTAACTATTTCCGAGCAAAAACCATAGAAACCAATTACCATTACCTGCAAGGTGCTGTATATTCCTATTGATTCAACTTGATTTAACACTGATTGATTATGGTAACTTTGAGGAGAATTCGCCGATTACTGCGAGAAATTGCCGCTGAGTGGCAAACTAACGAAGTCTCTCTGTTGGCTTCTTCCCTCGCATATTATGCAGTATTTTCTCTAGCACCACTTTTAGGACTAGTGATTATGATTGTCGGTGCAATTTTTGGTGAAGCTGTGGTTCAAGAAGAGGTAGTTCATCGATTGAGAGAACTTTTTGGTCAGGAGGGCGCAGAATTAATCTCTACTGCTATTGTTAATCTGAAAGTGGATTATAGACAGCTAACTTTTCCCGTCTTTTTTAATCTCGTTTTTTTACTCTTTGGAGCTACCGGCGTATTTACACAAATTCAAACAGCACTAGATAGAATTTGGGAAGTCAAGCCAGCACCAAGACGTAAGATTTTTCACCTGTTGCGCAAACGGTTATTATGTTTTTTAATGGTGCTAGTAATTGCCTTGCTTTTGATATTATTTTTTATAGCCAATGCAATTTTGACAAGTTTAGTCACATTTTTTAATCAATTATTTCCCGGTTTGGGTTATATATCCCAATTCATTAGTTTATTGATTACTTTTGGAGGTACTACATTAATATTTACAATGATATATAGTATACTCCCAGATGCCGAAATTGCCTGGCGTGATACTATTGTTGGTGCTTTAATCACTGCACTGCTGTTTTTAGTAGGACAGTATTTATTTGGACTGTTTCTTGGTCGCAGTGATTTTGGCTCGGCTTATGGGGTGGCTGGTTCTTTTGTAATTGTAATTACTTGGATTTTTTATGCTGCTCACATTTTGTTTTTAGGGGCGGAATTTACCAAGGTTTACGCCAAACAGCGAGGATCGGCGATTGTTCCTTCTGAATACGCTGTGAAAATATCACCACAACAACACGATAACCGGTGATTTAACCCGCAAACTCTTCTCTATAGGTAGATGTGATTATCTACAATTATTTAACACAATTATCAAAATTATTCTTATATAATAATTTGTAAATATGAATGATTTTAGTATCCGAAGGTTTTGGGAAAACCTCAGTAATAGCAAGTTGATTCGCTATCTATTATTATTGCTTCTTGGTTGGGCAATTGCGCAGGTTTTAGCTTATTTTTCTACGGTGATTGTCATTTTTATCTTCGCTGGAATTTTAGCATTTTTGCTGAATTATCCTGTGAAGTGGTCTGAGCGGTTTCTACCACATGGTATCGCAGTTATTGTGGTTTTTTTACTCAGTCTATTTATTTTGGTTGGTTTGATAGCAACCCTGGGTTTTTCTGTCTTATCTCAATTTCAAGAATTACTTGAACAAGCACCTCAATTCATTGAGTATGCTATTTCTCTATTAGATAGATTACAAAATATCCTCATTAGATTTAATTTTCAGGTGAATTTTGAATTACTAGAAGAGGAGTTACGCAATCAGATTTTATCAGGTATTGGTACAGGGTGGGCAACTTTTCAATGGCTATTAACTAACTTAGTTGATTTAATTTTGGTTGTAGTTGTTGCTTTTTTTATGTTGTTAGATGGTGAAAGGGTTTGGAATTTTATCATGAAAATATTCCCGCAAAATATTGGTCATCACCTCACTACTGCTATCCAGCAAAATTTCTTAGGATTTTTTTGGGGGCGTTTGTTGCTATCTTTATTTTTCGGTGTTTCCGCATTTTTAGTATTTATTTTCCTCCAACTACCTTATGCCCTATTTTTAGCGGCGATCGCCGGAGTGTTTGATTTAATTCCGGGAATTGGCGCTACAATTGGTATTACCCTAGTTGCTCTGATTATTTTACCTCAAGGCATTTGGTTGAGTCTACAAGTATTAATCGCTTGTGTTGTCCTACAGCAAATAGAAGAAAATTTACTTATGCCGCGCATTATGCAAGGCTCAATCAATATGAATCCAGTTTTCATGTTCTTTGCTCTTTTAGTAGGAGCGACAGTAGCAGGTTTAGTAGGAATTTTTCTGTCAATTCCTATCGCTGGAGTATTAATTAGTATGTTTAATATTGAAGAAATGCAGGGAGGAAGTTAATGAAGTTTTATTAAGTTTGTTGGTCTTAATGTATTCTACTTGATATGTAAAACCTATCAGTAGATATTTAATGGCAGAATCCTGTATGAGAAAAACGAAAAACATATACAGCACATTTCATCTGAGTAGGTACAAGGACAGGCAAGATGCCCACCCCACAAAAGTTTTATCATTAAATCTGTACTTGACATTCCCGCAATGTAGTGTAACTAATATAACAAAATATTAATGAGTTCTCCCAACCAAAACCCAGAATACACCCAGTCACGCAAAGCAGATCATATCCGCATCTGTTTAGAAGAAGATGTTCAATTCCACCACGTAACCAGTGGACTGGAACGTTATAGTTTTAATCACTGCTGCTTACCAGAAATCAACCGCGATGATATTGATATCAGTACAACCTTCCTGGGTAAGCGCCTAGGAGCACCTCTGTTAATCTCCTCTATGACTGGAGGAACACAACAAGCTGCAATGATTAACCAACGTCTGGCAAAGGTAGCGCAGCAGTATAAAATTGCTATGGGTGTTGGTTCCCAGCGGGTAGCGGTGGAAAAACCCCAAGTGGCTGATACCTTCGCCATCCGCAAGTACGCGCCCGATGTGTTGTTATTTGCTAACTTGGGCGCTGTACAACTGAATTATCACTATGGTTTAGATGAATGTCTTCGGATTATTGATATATTAGAAGCTGATGCCCTAATTTTACACATTAATCCACTGCAAGAGTGTATTCAGCCCAATGGTGATACTAATTTCCGGGGGTTACTTGACAAAATCCGCTTTATATGCAGTAACATAGCTGTGCCAGTGATTGCGAAGGAAGTGGGCAATGGCATTTCTGCGGTCATGGCCGAGAAACTCTTAGGGGCTGGAGTGGCGGCTATTGATGTGGCTGGTGCGGGCGGTACTTCTTGGGCGAAGGTGGAAAGTGAGCGGGCGGAAAATGCTTTGCAAAAGCGTTTAGGTAGGACATTTGCTGACTGGGGTTTACCCACAGCAGAGTGTATCACCAGTATCCGCGCCATCTCTCCAGATGTGCCGTTAATTGCTTCCGGGGGGTTACGTGATGGGCTAGATGTGGCGAAGGCGATCGCTCTAGGAGCAGATATAGCCGGTTTGGCTATGCCTTTCCTGCAAGCGGCGGTGGTATCGGAAGCGGCATTGTATGATTTAGTTCAAGTGTTAATTGCGGAAATAAATACAGTACTATTTTGTACTGGCAACTCTACATTAAATGACTTATATAAATCAGGAAGTTTACGTAAAAAAACTATAAACTAAATAACTCAAATGCGTAATTTTTTCAAACAAACCTTTGCCAGTTTACTGGGTACTGTCTTGGGGCTGATGATTTTTTTTGGTGTCAGCACAACAGGAATATTACTACTGCTATTTGCAGTTACCTCCTCTAGGGATACTACTCCAGAAGTTAAAGATAACTCCGTTGTGGTTTTCGACCTATCCATGAATATCACTGATAGCTCACCGAGTTCGGGCGAATTGCTACAACAAGCATTATCAGGTGCAGAAGTACAAAGAATGAGCCTGCGTAGTGTTCTGGATACCTTGGAAAAAGCCAGCCTGGATCCCCGCATTGTCGGTATTTATTTAGATGCAAGTCGTACCAGCATCATTAATCAAACAGGCTTTGCTACCCTGCGGGAAATCCGTCAGGCCCTGGAGAAGTTCCGCCAATCTGGGAAAAAGATCGTCACCTATGGTGTGGGTTTGAGTGAAAAGGAATATTACCTAACTTCAGTGGCAGATGAAATCATACTTAATCCTCTGGGATTCATGCCAGTCAAGGGTTTGAGCAGTGAACCATTATTTCTATCCGGGGCTTTAGAAAGGTTTGGGATCGGTGTTCAGGTAGTGCGGGAGGGGAAATTTAAAGGAGCAATCGAACCATTGATTCTCAAGCAATTGAGTCCAGAAAACCGCGCACAAATCCAAAAATTATTGGATGATGTTTGGCAAGATTGGCGGACTACAGTCGGTTCTAGTCGCCAAATTACTCCTCAACAGTTGCAAGCGATCGCAGATACTCAGGTGTTACTCACAGCTAGTGAAGCTAAAGCTAATGGTTTAATAGATCAGGTCGCATACCTGGATGAGGTGGTCGCCAACCTGAAGAAAATCACATCCAGCAATGAAACAGATAGCACATTCCGACAAATTAACCTCAGAAACTACGCTCAAGTTTCCGGCAAAAATCTAGGTGTAGAACGCAACTCACCCAATAAAATTGCTGTGGTTTATGCAGAAGGTGAAATTGTCGATGGTAAAGGCGAAGATGGGCAAATAGGAGGCGATCGCTTTGCCAGAATTTTGAATCAAATACGTCAAGATAATGATGTCAAAGCCGTGGTGTTGCGAATTAATAGTCCTGGAGGGAGCGCCATAGCATCCGAGGTGATGCACAGGGAAGTACAATTGACCCGCCAGGTAAAACCTGTTGTAGTCTCCATGGGTAATGTGGCCGCCTCCGGTGGTTACTGGATTGCTAGCGATTCCAGCCGGATTTTTGCCGAATCAAATACAATTACAGGCTCTATAGGCGTGTTTGGCGTGCTGTTGAATGGGCAAAAACTGGCCAATAATAATGGGATAACCTGGGACACAGTGAAAACTGCAAGTTATGCCGATATTCAAACAGCGACGCGCCCCAAATCACCCCAGGAGTTAGAAATTTTTCAGCGCAGTGTTAACAGGATTTATAATCTATTCCTGGATAAAGTCGTTGAAGGTCGGAATTTACCAGCCGCAAAAGTTGCAGAAATTGCCCAGGGACGAGTTTGGTCAGGAATAGCAGCCCAAGAAATCGGCTTAGTAGATCAAATAGGTGGTTTAAATGCTGCTATTGAATATGCCGCCCAGGAAGCTAAACTAGATAACAATTGGCAATTACAAGAATATCCTAAAGCAAGTACCTTGGAAGAACGCTTTCTTGGCAGAGCAGTTGAAGAAATCAGCACTATTTTACACATGGTGGGAGTATCAGTTCAGCCATCTCATCCCCTGATAGCGGAATTACAAAAACTTGAACAGGAATTGGTGATTCTCCAAAAAATGAATGACCCTCAGGGAATTTACGCTCGTTTACCCTTTAATTTTCAGCTTGAATAGGTTTTTCTATCCGTGTTGTCCGATACTTTTTTGCTAACATTCACTAACAAATACACTCTTTAAGAGAGGGCGTATCAACCAATGCACGTAGGAAAATCCCTCGCGCACCATTTATGTCCCGGCTCATTACCAGCCCGTCAGATGGAGACTTAACGAACTTAGCACCACCAAGGTTGGGGATGATTTCACCAGTCCAACTGACTGTTTTTGATGTGTACGCTTCGTTGACATCCATCACTACTTTATTAGTCTCAAAAGCCTTATGCTTGAGAAACTGCTTAAATCGGTAGTGAGAGAGTGTCAACATTTGACGCACTGACTTTGACCATTACCGTCGTTTCGCCTTCTGAGCCATTTGGGATGTTTCAAAGGTTGGCAGTAAAATAATGTCAAAGTTATCAACCAAAAATCGAGCAGTTTTCTTGTGCAATTCGCCTACAAGGTTTTTGATTTTACCTCGCAGTCTACTGGC
>NZ_JAQMTM010000079.1:0-7284 GCF_028331085.1 Anabaena sp. CS-542/02 | reverse complement strand
AATTGACTCTCAAGGTCGCGTCATCGCTACCTGGGCTGATGTGATCAACCGCGCTAACCTGGGTATGGAAGTAATGCACGAGCGTAACGCTCACAACTTCCCCTTAGACTTGGCTGCTGGTGAAGTTGCTCCTGTTGCTTTAACCGCTCCTGCAATCAACGGCTAATCATAAACTTTAGCTGAATCTAAAAAAGCCTCCTAGAAATAGGGGGCTTTTTTTGTTTTTTAACCTAATTACTCCAGCTGACGAAGCGATCGCACAATCTAAAAACATGACCGGAAAAATGTCATCATAGTTGATGATGAGAAAATACAGGAGATAAAACCACGGTTTACGCACGTCCTTTAGCACGGTTAATAGAGCAGTTGCAACGCCTACCAGGAGTTGGTCCCAAATCAGCCCAAAGATTGGCTTTGCACATCTTAAAACGTCCCGAAGCCGAAGTAGAAGCATTAGCACAAGCCTTGATTGATGCAAAAAAGCAGATAGGCTTGTGTTCTGTTTGCTTTCACCTATCTGCTGATCCTGTTTGTGAAATTTGTCGTCATCCTAACCGCGATAATACCTCTATTTGTGTGGTAGCTGATTCTCGTGATGTGATTGCTTTGGAAAAAACCCGCGAATATAAAGGTAAGTATCACGTTTTAGGTGGGGTGATTTCCCCTATGGATGGTATTGGACCTGAACAGCTAACTATTCAAGCTTTGGTGCGTCGGGTGAGTCAACAAAAAATCCAAGAGGTGATTGTGGCTATTAGTCCGACTATAGAAGGGGAGACAACAACCCTGTATATCGGTCAGCTACTTAAACCATTTACCAAGGTTACACGTATTGCTTTTGGTCTACCCGTGGGGGGAGATTTGGAGTATGCAGATGAGGTGACACTAGCTAGAGCCTTGGAGGGGCGCAGAGAATTATAGTTTCCAATTCCATGAAGTGGGGTTTTGCGAGGCGATCGCTAGTAAAAATTAAGTTACAGTAGCTTTACAGTGATTTCCCTCTAGATGTGGTCTGTCTGTAAAACTTGCATTTTTTGGCGGACAATAGCTTTACTGGAATCTGTTGACACGAAGGATCCACCGGGGTGTTATTTAGCGTTCTCCTGTTTTTTCAATGGTTTCTATCACTGCTAAACCAACACCAGAAGCTGCTATGAGCATGACTGCTGATAGCAAATAGATATTAGCAAACATTCTCAGGGCATCTTCAAAAAACATATAGGTGCTCATTGTTTCACCTTGTCAACTCTATGCTGTTGTTACTGTTCATGTTTCCATTTACTGATTTAACAGTTCTCATGGAACAATGACTTTCATTAGCATCTTAACAAAACTTTAGACAGTTTATGAGGGTAAACAGATTTTTTTTTGTGAAAATGAGATGAATTTAATTGGCTTTTTGTAACTTAGAATACAGAAAATATATATAAATTAATATTTAGGTGCGTCAGATATCAAAAATCTCTTGATTTCCACAATTTATAGGGTCTGACGCACCCGACAAGAGATATTTAAGTTAAATTAAGCAGCTTTCAATAGTGGCTAACACAGATTGGGAGAGGGAGGTAAAATCATAACCACCTTCTAAACCAAAGAGAATTTTCCGAGTTAGTCCTAGACAAGCATTCGTAAATAAGGCATAGTCTTGAGGCTGTAAATTAATATTGGCTAAAGGATCTGACTCATTGGCATCATAACCAGCACTGACAATCAGTAAATCCGCCTGAAAGTTAGCTAAAAACGGTATGACCTTCGTTTCTATGAGTGGCTGATATACAGTGATATTACTACCAGGGGGTATCGGTAAATTTAAGACATGATCATATAATCCCTTCTCAGAAGCTCTCCCAGTACCGGGATAACACGGATGCTGATGTAAAGAACAGTATGCAATTTGGGGGTGAGTTTCCACGATGGACTGGGTACCATTGCCATGATGTACATCCCAGTCGAGAATGGCCACGCGGTTAACTCCCGGTTGTTCCAGGGCATATAAAGCGGCGATCGCCGCATGGGAAAATAAACAAAAGCCCATACCAGTATTACGTTCAGCATGGTGTCCCGGTGGACGTGCTAAGACAAAAGCCGGGTTAGCGGAGGTGAGTACAGTATCCACCCCATCCAACCAGGCACTTACTGCTAATAATGCTACATCATAACTGCGGGGAGAAACTGGTGTATCACCGTCTAAATAACCCCCTCCACTGGCGGCAATTTCTTTAACTTTGTTGATGTAGGCTGGATCATGGGCTTTGAGTAGTGTGGGTATAAGCGATGGCCTTTCTAATGCTGGCGTAGGGGTAAGCCAAGTAATTTTTTCCCCAAAGGCGGCTGAGTTGAGAGCATTGACTATTACCGTCAAGCGTTCCGGCTTTTCGGGATGATATCTTCCAGTTTTGTGGTCTAGAAACTCATCAGAATAAATGACTGATAACATAAGGAAACATGGTCAGCAGAATACTCTCGGTTATTCTATCCTGATTGTTGCTCTATCCTTGATGCTCCTCAAGGGTTTCATCGATTGGTTGCTCTAGCATCTCCGGTACTAAAGCAGGGTTCCCCCTCCGTTCCGCTGGCGATTGGGCGCGGATGACATCATCCATTTTGGGAGGATGTTTGATCATGTCTAGCACCTCCGGACTTAATTGAGATGCAGCATCTTCTGGGTGAGCTTTTTCCCCTGAGTTGAAAACTTTTTGGTGATTCATGGCAATTTATTTTAACTCCTAGTCTTCACCTTAAGATATGTGGTAGTTAGGGGGTACTATCAGTGGGAGTTAAATTCCTATTTTCCCCATACCTCAATGGTAATATATAGTCATCCTATTTGACTTGAGAAATTATGAGTGAGGAAAGGGAACACCGGAACAGGGAACAGGGAACAGAAATTGTTCATGAATCATTTAGGATTGCTTTATTTACTATTATTGTTTCTAATCTATGGCTGTTCTGTCTTATTTCCAGTATGGGAAAAAGTTGATTAACTACAGATGTAAGACTGCTTAGGATCGAAGGACTATCTTCTGGCTAAAATAACTTTTTTTTGGCAATTAATTTGAATATAAACTATTAGTTATAAATGAGATGTTTCTAGTTATTTTTTCTTATAAAATAGTTACTAAAAATACATTCATAATGTTTGTGATATTACCATAGGCAAAAACTCTAGTTTTCCAGTTTATTTCTCGATATTTTAGCTGGTTACTTTAGGTGCAAAAGATGAGATTATATGTTATAATGTTAACAAAAATATGGAAATTATTCAAGATTAATTCAGAATAATTTGACGCTGGCAACAAGCGTAAGGGCTAAAATCTACATTTTTTGGAGTTTTTTAGATTATGACAACCTCACAGGAGAGGATTATCCCCACAGACCTGCGCAATGAAATGTCCCAGTCTTATCTGGAATACGCCATGAGTGTGATTGTGGGTCGGGCGCTCCCAGATGCAAGGGATGGTCTTAAACCTGTGCATCGTCGCATCCTCTATGCAATGCACGAGCTGGGACTGACTCACGATCGCCCATTTCGTAAATGCGCCCGTGTAGTTGGGGAGGTTTTGGGTAAATATCACCCCCACGGTGATACAGCGGTCTATGATGCTTTGGTACGGATGGCGCAGGACTTCTCTATGCGATCGCCCCTGATTAACGGTCATGGTAACTTTGGATCGGTAGACAATGACCCACCGGCGGCCATGCGATACACAGAGTGTCGGTTACAAGCTTTAACTAGTCTGTCCCTCCTCCAAGATATTGAATCAGAAACTGTAGATTTTATCGATAACTTCGACGGTTCCCAACAAGAACCGACAGTATTACCATCACGCATCCCCCAATTGTTGCTCAATGGTTCCTCCGGTATAGCGGTGGGTATGGCTACCAATATCCCCCCTCACAACTTGGGGGAATTAATTGATGGTTTGGTGGCGCTGATTCATAACACTCAAATCACTGACCTGGAATTAATGGAGTATATTCCCGGTCCAGATTTCCCCACAGGGGCCCAGGTGTTGGGAACAGCAGCGATTCGGGAAGCTTACACCACTGGACGCGGTTCTATTACTATGCGGGGTGTGGCTACCATTGAAACGGTAGAACAACGAGGAAGACCGGATAGAGAAGCAATTATTATCACTGAGTTACCCTACCAAACTAACAAGGCGGGGTTGATTGAAAAAATCGCCGACATGGTGAATGAGAAGCGTCTGGAAGGAATTGCAGATATTCGAGACGAAAGCGATCGCGATGGGATGAGAATCGTGATTGAATTGAAGCGGGATGCATACCCCCGTGTAGTCCTCAATAACCTTTACAAGCAAACCCCCCTCCAAGCCAACTTTGGGGCGAATATGCTGGCCCTGGTCAATGGTAAACCGGAAATCCTCACCCTGAAGAAGTTCTTAGAAGTCTTCCTAGATTTCCGCGTTGAATCAATTACCAGACGCACCCGCTACGAACTGCGAAAAGCCGAAGCTCGTGATCATCTCCTCCAGGGGTTATTAATTGCCTTATCTCAATTAGATGCAATTATTGTTTTAATTCGTCATGCACCCGACGCACCCACAGCCAAAGCAGAGTTAATTACAAATTATGGGCTGTCAGAAGTCCAAGCCGATGCTATCCTACAGATGCAGCTGCGGCGTTTGACAGCCTTAGAAGCAGATAAAATTCGTCAAGAACACGCAGATTTACAAACCCAAATTACCGATTTACAGGATATTTTAGCCCGGCGAGAACGGATACTAGAAATCATCGAAACCGAAGTCACTCAGCTAAAAACCAGCTTTGCAACACCCAGGCGTACAGTAATTTTACCCGGTGAAGGCGATATAGATGAGCGTGACCTGATTGCTAATGAAAAAGCCATCATTTTAGTCACAGAACAAGGCTACATCAAACGGATGCCTGTCAACACCTTTGAAGCCCAAAGCCGCGCTACCAGAGGGAAAGCCGCCGCTAAGGTCAAAGATGATGATACCATTGAGCATTTCTTAACTTGCTGCGATCATGACAGTGTTTTATTCTTTAGCGATCGCGGTGTCGTCTACTGCTTAAAAGCTTATCAAATTCCTGTCGGTTCCCGTACCAGTCGCGGCACACCCATTGTGCAAATGCTACCCATTCCCAAGGAAGAAAAAATTACCTCAATTGTCCCCGTAGATGAGTTTAGCAGTGAAGAATATCTAGTTATGCTCACCAAAGGCGGCAATATTAAGAAAACCGAATTAGCCGCATTTAGTAACATCAGAGCTAACGGCTTAATTGCTATTTCTCTGGAAGAAGGGGACCAACTGCGCTGGGTACGCCGGGCGAGGGTAGAAGATAGCATACTAGTGGGTTCTCGTCAAGGGATGGCGATTCATTTTCGATGTACCCATGAACAGCTACGTCCTCTGGGTAGAGCCACTCGGGGAGTCAGAGCCATGAAACTAAAAAATGGCGATGAACTCGTAGGGATGGATATACTCCCCGCCGCCATTCTGGACACCTTAAATACAGAGGAAACCGCAGACATAGACAACGCAGACATAGACATCCAGGAGGAATCCCTAGAAGTACCAAGTAACGGTATTATTGGTCCTTGGGTGTTAGTGATTACCATGGGCGGATATGGTAAGCGCGTACCAGTGGCCCAATTCCGACTGCAAAACCGCGCTGGTCAGGGTTTAATGGCTACCAAATTCAAAAACCGTAAGATGAAAGACCAATTAGCCACCTTACGGATTGTTAACAATGATAACGATGAAATTATGATGGTGACTAATCGTGGTATAATCATCCGTCAAGCGGTGAATGCCATTTCCATACAATCGCGATCAGCCACTGGGGTGAGAGTGCAGCGTCTGGATGAAGATGATGCCATTAATGGTGTAGCTATAGTTCCTCCTGATAGCGGTGAAGATGTGGAAGCAGCTGAGTAAAAAATATAGGGAAAGGGTAACAACCTTACTCCCCTATGCGATCGCCTGCGCCAGTGGTGTCTTAATGGGGCTAACTGTAGCCCCCGTGGGTGCATGGTTTTTCGCCTGGATTGCCCTCGCCCCTCTGTGGGTATTAGTTTTTACCTCTCCTGCATCTCCCCCCCTCCTGGGACTGGCCTGGGGTGTTGGCTATCATGGTGTCGCCCTATCCTGGATTACTGGGATTCATCCTATGAACTGGTTGGGCGTTGCTTGGTTACCAAGTTTAGCAATTACCCTGTTTTGTTGGTCATTTATTAGCCTACTTGGGGGGTTGCTCCTCACCCTGTGGGGGGCGGTTATGGCTCGTTGGGCGGGGAAAAAATCGGGGCTACGTGTTCTATTTGGTACAGCTATTTGGTGCGGCTTAGAAAGTCTCTGGAGTGCTGGACCCTTGTGGTGGAGTTCCTTGGCTTATACACAAAGTCCCCACAACCTCGTAATTTTACACCTGGGTCAACTATCAGGACCGAACACCGTCACCGCCGCCATAGTTGCAGTCAATGGTTTAATTGCAGAAGCATGGATTAACCACCACAGTAGAAGTTCCTCCTCTGGTCGGGTGGTCAAGCAACAGTTGGCGATCGCCATCTCACTATTCATGACTTTACACCTGTTGGGGTTTTATTTATATAGCCGTCCCATCGCCCAACCACCAGCAGCAGCTTTGCAGGTGGGAATTATCCAAGGTAATATCCCCAACGAAATTAAACTTATACCCCAAGGTTTGCGGCGGGCTTTAGCAGGTTACACCAGTGGATATTACAATCTAGTAGATCAAGGTGTTGATGCAGTCCTTACCCCAGAAGCAGCTTTACCCTATTTCCAGCGCGACCTCCCCAACACTAGCTTAATTCAAGCAGTGCAAGAAAAAGGCGTAGTTGCTTGGGTTGGGGCTTTTGGAGAACAGGGAACCAGTTATACAAATAGTTTATTTACCTTCACTGGGAATGGTGAAATTTTCAGCCGTTACGACAAAACTAAATTAGTCCCACTGGGGGAGTATATACCCTTTGAGGAGATTTTAGGCGGTATAATTGGGCGCTTATCACCGCTGGATGCTCACCAAGTACCAGGGACAACCAATCAGATATTTGATACCCCCTTTGGTCGGGCTATAGTTGGTATATGTTATGACTCCGCTTTCCCCGAAATATTTCGCCGTCAAGCTGCTACCGGGGGGCAATTTATTCTCAGTGCTTCTAACGATGCTCATTACAGCCCCTCTATGCCATTTCAACATCACGCCTTGGATATAATGCGGGCTATTGAAACCGATAGATGGTCAGTGCGGGCGACTAATACCGGATATTCCGCCTTT
>NZ_JAQMTM010000078.1:0-15160 GCF_028331085.1 Anabaena sp. CS-542/02 | reverse complement strand
TCTTTGTCCTGCTTCGTTTTTGATGCTTTCAATCTTGCCATTGTCTGCGTATTTTCTTAAAGTGTTTGGGTGCAATCCCAGTTGTTTAACTGCTTCTCGTAGTGGTACATAAGCCATACCACTATATTAGCATTTATGAGCGTATGTAATTCTATTGTTAGTAAATAACTAGCTATTGGCTGACCTCTCAAGTTTGGCGGGAGTCTTCTTGTATAGTTAGATATTCGCTTAATTGCTCTGACATTTAGCAAAAACTTTTCTAGTTTGCTGCCCATAGGGTATCTAGAACTACAAGAGTATTTTGAACCTGGAACTTTTGGACTCATGGCCAGTCTAACAAATCTGACATAAATATTGAGCTAAGATTCCGCAATTGCCACCAAGACAATTGAATATGTATCATGTCATCTTAAGCTAGGAAATGACTATCCAGTAGTTCTCACACAACCCGTTAACCACTCTACTACAACGCTTTTATATTATTTGCTCCTATGTCTGCACCACACAACAAGATTAAATTTCCTTTTTGGCAATATTTGAATCAACCATTATTTAGTCGTAATTATCAATTAGAACTGAATCCCCGTCGTTTTGCCTATAGGTGGCGCATTGGACTTTTAGAGCGTTGCTTGAATAAAGAATGTGATGCTAAGGGGCCTCAACAGCATTAGGGGAAAATCATCGCTGGGTGTCCTACCTTTGGCGTGAGAATGGCAATTATGCTATTTTTTTGCTGGAATTTTCGGGGAACTGCTAAAAATTCAGCCCGTCTAGAGTGAAGGTAGTTAAGAGAGAATTATGTCGAAAAGCTGTTTTGGCTCCCGTGTACTCACGGTTTCCCATGATGGGATTTTCTATTTAGAATCCCCTGTTACCGAGGTCTGGGAGATTTTGCGATGATTAAAAAAAGTCTTGCTTTGGTTTCCTTGAGTTGGGGAATTGTCTGTGTAAGTAGTATGTTGTGGTCATCTGCGGCTCAGGTTTCCACACCGTCTCGGGTACAACCGCCACTAAAACTCTTACCCGTAAACAGGGACAGCACCCCAAGGGTTGGTTGGTTGGGTTGGGATGAGCAACTTTTTCCAGGGGGTAATCCTAGTTTACCCTTGGGAGATCGCCCGGCTTTGTTGACTGCGATTGATCATAGTTTGAGTTATCTGGAGAAAAGGAGTGCTATAGCGGCCTATCAAAACTATCCGGTTCGGGGAATAACCCATGATCGGGTACGTCGGAGTTTGATTCGTTTCCGCCAGCTATTGGTCAGTTCTAAATCCACTGCTGAACTACAAGTTGCTGTCCGTAGAGAGTTTGACTTTTACCGTTCTGTGGGCAATGATGGCCGGGGTACTGTTAAATTTACCGCTTATTATGAACCTGTTTATTATGCTAGCCGGGTAAGAACTGGAGAATATAGGTATCCTTTATATCGCAGACCACCAGATTTTGATCAATGGCCTCAACCTCACCCGAAACGAGTTGATTTGGAAGGTGAGGATGGTTTACTAGGGGAAACAAGCCGGTTACGCGGGTTAGAAATACTCTGGTTCCGCGATCGCTGGGAAGCATACATGGTACATATCCAAGGTTCTGCCCAAATTGAGTTAACTGATGAGGGTACCAGAACATCTGTAGGCTTTGCGGGGGGAACAGATTATCCCTGGACAAGTATCGGTGGCCAATTGTCTAAAGATGGCAAGTTGGCGGCAAATCAATTGAGTATGCCAGGTATAATTAACTTTTTCCGCAATTACCCCCAGGAAATGAATAATTATCTACCCCGCTGGGAAAGATTTGTCTTTTTCCAAGAAAACCCTGGTAGACCAGCTACTGGTAGTATTAATGTCCCAGTTACAGCGGAGCGTTCTATTGCTACAGATAAGTCTCTCATGCCTGCGGGGGCATTAGCACTGATTCATACTTCACTTCCATATGTGGGTAGCAATGGCCAGATGGAATATCGCACTGTGAACCGCTTCGTCTTGGATCAGGATACAGGGAGCGCCATTAGAGGACCAGGAAGGGTAGATTATTTCATGGGGTCTGGTCAAGTAGCGGGCGATCGCGCTGGTGTTACAGGTGGGAACGGTTCACTATATTACTTACTCCTGAAAAGGTAGGGAGGGGGAATTGGGGATTGGCCGCTGATGATGAGAAAGTTATCATCTTTCCTCCAGTCCCCATTAATCCGGCCGTGTACTCCTCAGTTTCTAATATGGTGGATAATCATCTTCATCTGCGTAAAGATAAGAACTAGAAATCCCAACTGCTGCCATTTTGGGTGCTTCTACTTTAATAGATTCCTTACCAAACTCTTTGTGTTCTTCAAAGGTCTTGCAGATCATTGCTGACTCAGGAGAATCGGAAGCAATCAGGTATTGAGTTAATGTTCCCACTGTGGGATGCTTGTAGTCCACCGTTGAAGCCACCATGACAGTATTGGGTTCAATCCCTCTTTCTTCACACTCAATGATAGGGCAAAAAATCCCATGGGCGTGAAATAATGGACCTTTTGCTGATAAAGGTTGCTGGCGATATACAGCATAAGCCCTTTCCAATTCAGCTATGAATCCACCGATGACTCTTCCTTGCTGAAATTCGCAGTAACTTTTGCTGAAACTTGCTCCCGCTACACCGCTGAGAGTTAATTGTAATGGAGATTCGTGGAGGAACTTTTTATTTTCCCCTACCAAGTAAATGAGGTGGCGAGTAAAGGTTTTAAATTTAAGCTTGTCTGCTAAGAAAGCGTCATAATTTTCTTTAAGAGTACCAAGTTTATGACCAGTTTCCCGGTCTTTAACAGATAAAGGTCCCCGGCGGACTATAACTAATCTGGGAGCATTGCTGATAAAAACTGTTTCTACTCCAGAGCTAAACTCATGCTCTACCTGTTGCCAATTTTCATCGGGCTGAAAGCCTACAGCTGTAGCATTATCTAATTTAATTGCCAATCCATGGGGCTGCATACCATCCATACTATGGCGAGGATTAATCATCTGACACCAGGGGATGATTTGAGAAGGAGGGGCGTTAAATCTATCGTCCTCAAAGTCAAAATTAGCAGATGCTTGCATCGTTTTAGACTATCAAAAGTGTTTTGCTCCCCTCAGTTTAACAGTATGGGGAAGGAGTAAACTGGTGCTGATACAGGGTGTTAATTTTTATTCCCAGTAGCGATTTCAACCAATATTCTCCTGAAATTAAACATAGATTTGTGCTCAAAGGACATATTTACAGCCGTTGTAGCAGATTTAATCCGTGGGTATCAGTACCACAGGTATTCAAGAGCTGATATTCAGCCGCTAAGTGTTGTACCTGTTGTGTTTCCACAGGACTGGTTTTCCAAGGTTTGGGGTTGTTGTAAGCGTAAAAAGTTTCCACGCCGTCAATTCCCCGTGCAGCCGCAGCTGGAATTAATTCAGTATGCGATCGCTTATAACGAGCTGGATGGGCTAAAACTGCCAATCCTCCAGCCGCGTGGATGGATTCAATTATCTTGTCTGCTTGATATTCTAAGCCTACAGCCGGTTTTTTCTGCACATAGGGTTTCATACTAGGATGTTCTGGCTCAAAGGCGTAAGCCAAAATGTGAACTTCTACATCCAGAAGGTTAGCATTAATTTCTACCCCACTCCAGAGATAAGGAGTATTTTCACGGCTATATTCCCGGATTTTTTCTAAATATGATTGTGCTACATAATACCCATCTATACTATGGTGATCTGTAATTGCCAATCCTTCTAGTCCAATAGTGATGGCCTGTTCTATCAATGTAGTTGGTTGCAACCTTCCATCTGAGTGGACAGTGTGCATATGAAAATTGAATAACTGGGGACAGCTGTAGGCATCAACACCTTGGAAGACTTGCCTGAGAATATTTGCACTAGTAGATGTCCTAGCAAAATTTACAACCATAAGCTTTTATCAATGAAAATACTTGATTGTTGATAGATAAACAACACCGCCAGCACTTGAAACTGTGAGTAGTTATTTTTTTTAGCTTTACTAGCTCAATTTTTCAATATGTTAAGACTACCTTAGCAAATCTAAATGCTCATGGTCATGAGTATTTCCAATTACTCATATTAATAAATGTGATACTAATTACTAATTTATTTAAGTACTGAGATAATAGTAGATGAAATGTTGTACATCTTTACATAGAGCTAACTATTGACTGAGTTGGGCGAAAATTGTTTCCCAGTTAATTACATATGGTCGTGTGCCTTTGTTAACTAAACTAAAGGCTTGGTTGGCTGCATCTGGGTAAAAAATAGATTCTACACAAGCAGCAGCTACGTCAATACGGCTAGCATCTCCTGTTAAGTTGTCACCAGTCTCAACTACTACCCCTTGTTTACCTCCGGTCTTAGCTTTGAGTAAGGTGTTAAGGTCATAGGATGTATAGGGGCCATCAATCAGGCGTCCGGGACGGATAATAGTATAAGGTAATCCAGATGTGATGATGGCTTGCTCTGCTTGCTGCTTGGCATCAAGTACGCCAAAGGCATTGAGAATATTAAAAGGTGGTTGGTCTTTACGATCAACTCCCACAGAAGAGACGAACACGAAGCGTTTGAGATGGGGTGGTGCTGCTGATACTAAGTTGCTCACTCCTTGAGCATCTACTTTAACTGGGTGATTTTTGGCTCTTGTATTTCTATATTCACTATCAATCAATATCCTTCCCCATTCTAGTAAGTTAGGTTGGGGGTCAAATTCCCATCTCTGGGAGGGGAAAGCAGTTGTGCCAGTACAACAGATAATGTAGTTAATATCTTCCATAGCTGGGGTGAGGGTGGTTAGATCACGGATATCACCCACAGCAATTTCTACTTGTTGATTAAACATTTTTGTGGCTTGGGCTGCGTTGCGGGTGAGAAGACGAACCTTCATACCCTTTTGCAGCAAGTACGCGGTGACCAGTTGACCCACGCCACCAGTAGCACCAGCAACTAGTACTAAATCGTTAACTGAGGCTGCAAGAGAAGTCATAAACTGATGTTAAAGGTGTTTATCTAATTTAATTAATATTTTGGCACGATGTTTCTGCCTGGAGAAAGCGATCGCAAAAAAAAACCGGTTAAAATAACCGGGGGTGTTCATTAAGGCAGTTAAAGATATTTTCCCCGACAGTGTAGAGAATTTCTGTATAAATAGTTATAATATTCCTCTTTACCACCACAGCGGGGACAATTCCGGAAAACCAGCTAAATTTTCCTGGTATTCACTCAACCCAGACTGCAGAGCTTTCCTACTTGTTCCTACCCAATACCCATTAACCTGGAAAATGTACTAAAATCAATGACTTGAGTCACAAAGAGAGCAATCATGGCATCCATCCGCGAGTTGCACGAACAGTTAATTAAAAAAGAATTTTCTGCTGTTGAAATTACCCAAAAAGCCTTAGAGCGTATTCAAGCATTAGAACCGAAATTACACAGTTTCTTGCACGTCACCACAGAAAAGGCGTTAGAGCAGGCTCTTGCTGTGGATGCGAAAATCGCCGCTGGGGAAGAAATAGGACTCCTAGCTGGTATTCCCATAGGAATTAAGGATAATTTGTGTACCCAGGGGGTTCCCACTACTTGCGCTTCTCGAATTTTAGAAAATTTTGTCCCGCCTTATGAATCAACAGTGACACAAAAACTGATTGATGCGGGTGCGGTACTGATTGGTAAAACGAATTTAGATGAGTTTGGTATGGGTAGTTCTACTGAGAACTCCGCCTACCAACTTACTAATAATCCTTGGGATTTATCAAGGGTTCCAGGTGGTTCTTCTGGGGGTTCGGCGGCAGCGGTAGCAGCTGATGAATGTGTTGCGGCTCTAGGTACTGATACGGGTGGTTCTATCCGCCAACCAGCATCTTTTTGTGGTGTGGTGGGGATAAAACCAACTTATGGGCTGGTGTCTCGCTATGGTGTGATAGCTTACGCCTCTTCTTTGGATCAGGTGGGTCCCTTGGGACGGACGGTAGAAGATACTGCTATTGTATTGAATGCGATCGCAGGTTACGATCCCAAAGACTCTACTAGTCTGAAAGTGGAAATTCCCAACTACACCGCCAATTTAACACCAGATTTCCAAGCCCGAAAGCTGCGAATAGGGGTGATTAAAGAAACCATGGCTGATGGTTTAGATGCTGTGGTAGAAAAGGCGGTCAGTCAAGCCATAGAGCAACTAAAGAGTTTGGGGGCGGAGATTTCGATGATTTCCTGTCCCAACTTCCGCTATGGCGTACCTAGCTACTATATTATTGCTCCCTCGGAAGCATCCGCTAATCTGGCTCGCTACGATGGTGTAAAGTATGGCTTCCGGGCTGAAGATGCAGATAATCTGCTATCTATGTATACTCGCACCCGTTCCACTGGTTTTGGTCAAGAAGTGAAACGGCGGATTATGATTGGTACTTATGCTTTGTCTGCTGGCTACTATGATGCATACTATCTGAAGGCGCAAAAAGTCAGAACTTTGATTAAACAAGACTTTGAAAATGCTTTTGAGCAGGTTGATGTGTTAGTTTGTCCAACTGCTCCCACCACAGCATTTAAAGCAGGGGAGAAAATTAGCGACCCCCTAAGTATGTATTTAAATGACTTGATGACTATCCCTGTCAATCTTGCAGGTTTACCGGGTTTAAGTGTACCTTGTGGTTTTGATGACCAGGGATTACCCATTGGGTTGCAGCTGATTGGCCGGGTACTCGGAGAAGAGCAACTATTTCAAGTGGCTTATGCTTATGAGCGATCCACTAATTGGCTAGTAAATCAGCCTCAACTCTAGGTGCAAAACCCCACCCTATGGACTATATTCAGGGTGGGGTAGCTCGCAAGGATATTTGTTAAAATATAAATTAAAATATATATATCTTAACAAACGGCAATTTTCAATGCAATTGAGTTTCAAGCTACTACTGTCAGTAGAAATAATTGTTATCATTGCCTACTTTGCCATCTGTCTATTTCTGTTTGTCAGACAGACTCGGTTAATTTTCTTTCCTTCTGGTGTAATTGAAAGAACACCGGAGATTTTTAACCTCCCCTATGAGGATGTCTGGTTACCTGTTAAAGGTAGGAATGGTAAGACAGAACTGATTCATGGTTGGTGGATTCCATCCCCGGAACCAAACCCTAATGTGTTGCTGTATCTCCATGGTAACGCCATCAATGTTGGCGCTAATGTTGGTCATGCTCGTAGGTTGCATCAACTGGGTTTTTCTGTGCTGCTGATTGATTATCGGGGGTATGGTCTGAGCGGAGGTGATTTTCCTAACGAAAAGCGGGTTTATGAAGATGCATCTGTTGCGTGGAATTACTTGGTAAATGAGAAGCAGATTGTACCAGGTAAAATATTTATTTATGGGCATTCTCTGGGGGGTGCGATCTCCATTGATTTGGGACTCAAACAGCCACAAGCAGCGGGTTTGATTGTGGAGAGTTCCTTTACCTCTATCCGGGATATGGTGGATTACAGGAATTTATTTTGGATGTTCCCGGTCAACTTAATTTTAACCCAGCGCTTTGAATCCATCAACAAAGTACCCCAGTTAAAAATACCGGTGTTATTTATCCATGGCATGGCTGATACAAGTGTACCATCTTTCATGAGCCAAAAGCTTTATCACGCTGCTCCCGAACCGAAAAAGCTGCTGTTAGTCCCCAGTGCGGAGCATGATAATACGGCGATTGTTGCTGGTGAGGAATATCTACAATGGGTGATGTCTTTTGTGCAAGGGGTGAAAGGTGGGAGGATTTTGACTAATAGTGAGCATCAATCAGTCAATTAGGTGGTAATATTATATATATTGGGTGCTGGTAGATAAAAATACTTGAGCATTTCGCGTCAAGCCTTAATAATATAACTTTCTGGGCTTAATGGCTTGTGCGGGATTTCCTGCATAAATAGTCATTGATGCTAATGATTTAACAGCTACTCCACCCAGAGTTAATACAGCACCTTTACCGACAGTCACCCCAGGGCCAATTATTGACTTAGCAGCAATCCAACTACTTTCCTCAATATAAATTGGGGCAATTTTTAATTCAAAATCAGGGTGATTCCAGTCATGATTACCTGTGCAAAGATAGACATCTTGAGATATGCAAGCATGACTTTCTATAGTCACATGAGCTAGGTTATCTATCCAAGCATTTTCACCAATCCAGACATAATCACCGACAGTTAACCGCCAAGGAAATTTTACCCGCACTTTTGGTTTTAGGCGTACACCTTGACCAATAGTAGCTCCAAAAATGCGGAGTATCTGCACTTTGACCGATGAAATGGGTAACCAAGAACTTTCAAATAGAGGTGAACCGAGGAAGTACCAGCACAGTTGTTGCCAATAGGGAGCACCGGGGGTATAGTTACCGAGGGTGTAGTTATCTAATCGCATGCTTGGAATAAGGAAATTGAGAGTTAAAGCTGGTTCTGGTAGGACTTGAGACCATCCACAATAGGAGGTATTTCCGCGCCTTAAATTTATTCGGGATTAATCCCCATTTCTTGCAGTCTGGCGGCTAATTTAGCGGCTTTTTCTTCCGCTTGTTCAGCCCTTTGACGTTCTTGTGCTACTAATTCAGTTCCCCAGGGGAGTAAATTACCGGATTCATCCCACCAGCGCAACCAAAAGCTGACTATCTCTGCTTTTTTCCCTCTCCATACACCCAAAAACAGGTTTAATGCTACCAAGTAAAATCTTCCCTGTTCATCGGGGGATTGTTGCTGGTATTTACCGTCTGTTAAATGATAAACATCTAAGGTTCCGGTTTGAGGATGGAAGATCACATATACAGGGACTTTTAAAATTTGTTCATAAAAATACCATTTACCATAGGGATAATGGGGATTAATAGAATATTCTCCCCCCTCTGTAGCGGAGATAAATTCCATCACAATGGCGGGGGGTTCTCCTTCGGCGTGGGGGGTATAACTGCGGCGGACTTCCCCATCTGGGAGGGGATGAGCTACAGGTATATAAACCCTGTCGGGGGCTTTGACGATGGTTTTGTCGCCCACGGTGGCGCATAGCCCAAAATTGGAAGCAATGAGCATGGATTCTAAGATTAATCCAGCCAGTTCTAAGGATTCTCGCAAAGCCGCAGCCAGGAGGGGTTGGAGATTACTTTCCACTGGTTCGTCTGGTAGGGGAAAATCCGCAGGTAGTTTTTCCCATCTCACAGGGGGTAACCTGTGTAAGGGATGGTGTTGTGTAACCGTCATGGTTTTAAGCAATGGCTGTTGATGTATTGTATCACAGATGGTTATCTACACATTAAGTATGTTTAGTAGTTATCCACACATTAGGTATAATCGATAGATAGTTATCCACACGGGAGCCAGGGAATAAATTCCCTGTCTAAAAGCTAAAGTCGGTTAAAAACCGACTGGTTTTGTGTTTGGTGATTATGGTGTTTTGGGTTGGAGTGGAGGTGGCGGTAAATCGGTTTATTTTGCTAATAATGCAATTGTGGTTCTGTTAAAAACCGACTGGTTTTGTGTTTGGTGATTATGGTGTTTTGGGTTGGAGTGGAGGTGGCGGTAAATCGGTTGCTTGTTCTTATAATGAAATTGTATTCTACAAGAGACAATTAAGGGAGAATGGAAATGACAAAATAAATATGGTTTTCAATTCCACTGATAGCATGAATAATACAAACTAGATGATCAGCATGAGCAATTAAATAACCATATGCAGCGCATTTTCTATAGCAAGAGTAATTAAGGTTTTACCTTCTTTAGTCGCCCCAATAATATGATAATATAAACGCCATAAAACCATAATTAAATTGACAAATCACACAAAAATCCTCAACCATCTTCCTCTTCCTAGTCGGTTTTTAACCGACTTGAGCTTTGAGACGGGGAATTCATTCCCCGGTCCCCCGTGTGGATAACTATCAACTATGGCTTGGGTGTGTGGCAGAAGTGTTGAATCCTGCAATAAAACTTTACAATTTTTGCGTTTTACCCAGATAAAGTTCATTGTCTATTAAGAATAGAGTCATTAATTGATCAAATTTTGGATCACCAATGCCAATGCACAAGGACGGTCAACAGTCAACAGTCACCAGTCAACAGTCAACCTTTAATTGTTACGCAGAATTGATTATTTACCCCTTTCATTGAAACTAGCTTCTATTAAATTTATACTGAGCAAAATTTCTGCCAATACTCGCTGCAATGCGTAATATAAACCATATTTACCATCTAAAATGCCTCCTTTGACAATCAGGCAGTACACTAGTATAATTAATGGGGCGATGATTTTTAGCTTACGCAGGCGATCGCCTAAACTGAGTTCATGATTGGGGGTTTCTAGGAGTTTTTTGGACTCAATCACCATGTAACGTTGTTGCGCCCATAACCAGCGATTTAATGGTTTGCGATCGTCGTGGTGAATGTATCCTATTAGTTGACTAGAGTTACCTCGATTTTTTAGTAGTTGTGTGTGACCATCATCAATATATATTGTTTTGTCTTTGCGAAAGAGTACCTCACGGGGTGGGAGTATGGTACCTCTTAAAGGTTTACCAAATACACAATATTTAAATCTGGCAAAGTAGCCGTCAATGGTATTATCTAGAGGTAAATCTTTAATCTCCCTAATTAGTTCATCGGTTAAGATATAATCAGCATCCAGAGATAAAACCCATTCTGATTTAACTTGCTCTAAGCCATAGTTCCATTGAGTAGCGTGGGTATCAAATTTGCGTTTAAATACGGTGATTTGGGGATAATTTGAGAGTATTTCTAAGGTTTGATCTGTGCTGTAACTATCAATGACAATAATTGTTTTTGCCCAGGTGAGTTTTTCTAAGGTGCGATCGATGTTGGGGGCTTCGTTGTAGGTGAGGATGAGGGGGGTAATTTGTTCTAGCATAGTTGGGGTAAATTTAAGCTCTCCCAAGTATAATTATCAAGGATAAGTGGCGGGCGATCGCTGTTTTAAAGTTTTTAAGTGTTATTCGCTGAGTTTAAGTAGCAACTTTTAGTCGGTTTTTAACCGAATTAAGCTTTTGTAAAGGTAATTTATTACCTAGTACTATGTGAATTTGCTCTCATAACCCTGTTATACTGAGTATAAATCCTATATTAAATGGCATATCCTCATATTTTCCCATAATTGCCCCAGCAATCAAGAAAATAAAATGACTAAATACATATAAAGGATATATTCTGGCGACTCTCCTCAAGAAGAATTCTTTCCAGGGAAATTTATTGTAGTTAGAAAATGTGTTCTTTTTTATAGAGAGTGTTAAGCCAAATCCACTCAAAATAATAAAAGTAGTCACCCCTAGATAACCAAACCTTGCTAAAGTATGAATGCTAAAAGTAGCATTAATTGCTGGTATCATAAGTTTATCTATGTGATACCAACAAATCCAGATAATAGTTAATCCCTTGAGTGCATCTAAAAGATGATGATCTATAGAATAGATATATTCTTTATTATTCATTTTATTTCTGTATGATATTAATGCAAATTATTCATCATTTAATCAATCTGGCAGAACATAACATGGATTTCCAAAAATACGGTATTCTTCCAGCAAATTTAAATTTTATATCTTCATATCCCTCTGAAATCAGCAAAGTTTTCATTGTTACGACAGAAAAAAACTTGATATGTCCACCATCCCAAAGAGCAGTGAAGTGTTTATCCATTTTTCCAGAGATAGCCAGGGCTAAATTTTTCAAATAACCATGATAGGGTGTAGTCAAAATTAACCGCCCATTGGGTTTGAGTAGTTGTTTATTATTCGTAACTAAAGCTTTAGGGTCAAATAAATGCTCAATTACCTCGCAGGAAATAATAATATCAAATTCCCCTCCTATTTCTGTATAGGGTAAATCATATATACTTCCCTGGATAAAACGACAATCAGGAAATTTTTCTTGGGCTAATTGCACACCTGATTTAGACTCTTCCACGGCGATAACTTCATACCCTTGCTGTGCGATTAAATTACTTAAACTCCCATTGCCACAACCAATATCTAAAATGCGTGGTTTTGGTTGATTTTTGAGGGGGGGGGAAGCAGAATAGATCATTTCTAATAAAGGATTAATCAGATATTTATGATGGTGTCCGCTGTCAGCATTGGCGTAGTAATATTCGTGTTTATTAGACATTAAATATTTCTCCTTTAAATATTTTTTTTTAATTTATACACGGCATAAATTACGTAGCTAAAGGTGTAATTCGGTTAAAAACCGATTGGTTTTGGGCTGGCGTGGAAATTGGTCTAAATCTGTTGCTTGTTCTAATAATGAAATTGTGGTTCCGTTTATAATGATGGATTTTTTGATTATTAACATAATCTATGGCTGTGGATAATTTATGACAACCTAGGGAAAATATACCATATCCTTCTTGCCAGGTAAATTTTTATGGTAAGTTTACCAGCGATCCCATCCCATGTATCCCATGTATAATTATCATAAATGCCCCGGGTCGATCGCCCTAGGTTGGGGTATCTTGGCAGCAGTAAGACAAAGGCTGAACTGGTGAATAGGTAAGGATAACTAAGGTTGAATTTAGTCATGACTTGAGTTTACCGTTGCTGGCTGTGCAAGACAACCCAAACCAAATCAATGTTAGTTAAACTTAGTTAAATTAGTAAGCATCGGGATTCAATCGGAGGAAATATGACTGAATCGACATTGCTAAACTTAGATCAATCGACACCAGATTCAACCCCAGATTTTGTTAATCCCCCCACCCAGGATGAATTACTGTATGATGACGGCATCCCCATGGAAACCTATCGCCATAAACTGCAAATGGACTTACTAGTTGATCCCCTAGCTGCTTGGCTGGGGGATAAAGATGCCTTTGTAGGGGGTAATATGTTTGTTTACTTTAGTCCCCATCAATTGAAAAACCATGATTTTCGTGGTCCTGATATGTTTGCTGTGTTGGATGTTCCCAAGGGAGAGCGCAAATGCTGGGTAACTTGGGAAGAGGGTAAAGGTCCCGATGTGGTAGTAGAATTGCTATCCTCTAGCACTGCTTCGAGAGACAAGACAGACAAAAAAGAAATATACCAAAACAGGCTGAGAGTACCAGAATACTTTTGGTATGATCCTTTTAATCCCAATGAATTTGCTGGTTTCATCATCAGGGATCATGGATATGAACCAATCATCCCCGATGAGCAAAACAGGCTCATCAGTCAAAAATTAGGTTTAGCCCTAGTGCATTGGGCGGGAGAATTTGGGGGAGCTAATGCCGTCTGGGTGCGTTGGGCAACTTTAGATGGGGTTCTACTACCTACAGCCCGTGAATTAGCTCAACAAGCGCAGCAAGAAGCTCAACAAGCCCAGCAAGAAGCCCAACAAGCACAGCAAAGAGCAGAGGCTGCGGAATTGTTACTGGCACATGAGCGCCAACAAAGGGAGGAATTGCTGGCAAAATTACAGACAATGGGGATAAATCCTGAGCAACTTTAGAGGCTGTTTTATAAATTTTCAACAGGTATAGCAACCGCCAAGGTGGTTAGGACATAAACAGAAGATAAAACCATTGAAATTCAAGGCTTCCCCCTGCCATCACAGGGGTAGGTTTTTTTGCGGAGGTGCTTCACTTTGATACATGATTCATTCGGGTGCGATCGCCCATTTTTGAGAAGCATTATTATAGAAATTTCACAGGGACATTACTAATTTTAATCAGGAAGAAATTCTGGATCAAGTATATCATCGGCAGAAAACGGACAACTTTCAGGAAAAAGATGAGCAGGTAATTCACTTTTTTTGATAGCCTGTCTTCTGGCTTTAACATAAATTTCTTCAATTTCTTGCAAGAAATAGTTATACAACGTTTTAGACTTTAACAATAACTCAAGCTCAAATCGAAAGTTATCAATTTCATTTTGCCAACCTTTAGCACAGTATTCTTTTTCAGATTTCCAATACTTATACAACAATAAGTGAATGAGCAATTGACGCAGGTAACTGTCAACTTTCCGCCTTTGTTCATTACCCAAACTGAGAATTTCCTCCTTTAAATGTAAAAAATCTAATTCCTCAATGCGATTATTTTCTAGTAATTTATAGGTTTCTTCCAGCCAAAGGAAATAATCTTGTTCGTAAAGAGCATTAATGGTGTTCATGAAAGCACCTAAGTATTGTTTACTCTATTATAATTTTTTGACGAATGCGATCGCCAAGCAGAAATGCTTTTTTCGGTTAATTTTCTTTAAATTTCATCTAAATTTACACCCAAAGCCCGCAACTTTTCAGCTAGTTTGTCTGCGCGTTGTTTTTCCTGTTCTGCGCGTTGTTTCTCTTGTTCTGCGCGTTGTGTTTCCTGTTCTGCTCTTTCAGCAAAAGTAGGAATCCAATCACCATTTTCATTATACCAACGTAGCCACAAACCTTCTGTATCTTGATATTTGCCTGGCCAAACTCCTACTCCTAATTTTAATTCAGAAAACCAAAATTTTGGTTCTGCAAGTTCTACGGCTTGATATTTTGTACCAACTAATTGGAATACTCGTAATTTATTTTCATACCTATCAAAAATCACATAATAGGGCGATCGCAAATACTGTTCATAAGCTTCCCATTTTGTCGGTGGTTTATTCGCGCTTCTTGATGTTTGTCCTAAGTCTTCTGCTTCTGTACCTGGTGATAATAATTCTACTATTAAAAATGGAACTAATACTTCCTGCCAAACTACATAACTCAACCGCATATCTTCTTGTTTTTTGGAAGCAGCCACACCTAAGACTAAAAACCAATCCGGTCTTTTATACCATGAATAATGACGACCATCATAGTATAAGTTTAAATCTGTACCAATGAACATTTCCTCCTGGGGGTAGATAGGAGATTGACAGGTTTCCCGTAATAATTGCGGTTGAAAGTCATGAAATTCGTCTGGCAACCCTGGCTCCTCTGGATCTTCACTAGGTAAATCATACATTGTGGGCATGGTTTCCCATGGTGGGCGAGGATGAATTGTGGAGTCTAATTCATCAATATCCTCACTGGGTAAATCATACATGGTGGGCATTGTTTTTTGCGGAGGTGCTTCACTTTGAGACATGACTCATGCTCTCCTGACTGTTGACTGTTGACTGTTGACTGTTGACTGTTGACTGTTGACTGTTGACTGTTGACTGTTGACTGTTGACTGTTGACTGTTGACTGT
>NZ_JAQMTM010000077.1:0-44931 GCF_028331085.1 Anabaena sp. CS-542/02 | reverse complement strand
GTTCCCTGTTCCCTGTTCCCTGTTCCCTGTTCCCTGTTCCCTAAGATAAAAATTACCTGTTGAAAAGTTATCAAACATCGTCTAAAGTAACTTTTCTAACCAGTGAATATAGCTACTAATAGAATGGTCTTTAATCCGAGCAGATAAGAAGTTTAATTTCCATCGAGAACTTAATCTTATTCTTTGCGGAGCATAAAAATAACCTTGCCACCAACGAGGTAGAGAAGGTACGATATCAAGACCGTAGATAAAGTGACGGGTTTGAGGGACACGTTTATCATAGGACTGATAGAACTTCTTATTACCTACTTTCGGTGCGCCAAAGGTATAGACTTCAAGGGAAGATAGTTGAGAATTAAAATTATATTGCAGATCAAGAGCGCAGATCGTAGCTAAAGCACCGCCTAAACTATGACCGGTGACAGTCAGACGAGAAACCTGATTAGTTTGAATATAATCATGAAGTTGATATCTTACAGACAAGTAAGCATTAGAAAAGCCCCGATGAATTAAAGCTCCGGAGCTTTGACCTGTAGAGTAAGGATATACTTGTTTATATTCAGCAATAATTCCTTTGTCAATAAATTGTTGAGAAAACTCTTTTCCTTGCTTGCGGAAATTTAAATTTGTTTTCCAATCTAAGCGGGATTCACTGCCACGAAAGACTATAGTAGTTTCATAGGTATCACTTAAAATCGCCACTTGAGTATCAGTCGCCTCTATATTAATGAGATATGGAGGTGAAGACCAGTTAGTAAAAAAACCAGAATTAGAAATCACCTCAAACTTGTGATAAATTTCTTGAGAAGCGAGTGCCATTTTCAGGACTTTAGAATTATTGATATCCATAGGTGAGTAGTTACTTGATCAAAGTTTTTCCTAGTGTTTAATCTATTGACCACTTGACCTAATTGGCGTTAGAACATCAACTCTCAAACCCTGATTATGTCAAGTTTTTGTCATCTTATCACCTATTTAGCCCAGAAAATGCCAAGTAACAAAATAATTCTCTGGCTTTAGATGGTTGACAAATTACTTATCTTATGCAGTCACAATATAAGATAAAAAATTACTCCCACTATGCGATCGCCCACATTCTACAGGGGAACCAGAATATATAGATAGCGATCGCACAATATACCGGAATAATACCAGCCGCCATAAGTACTAGGGAAATATGGGTATTAATTTATGTCATATATTTTTAGGCTAAATGTAACCAAATAGTGGTACTATATGTTTCACATCGTGTATATAGCAATCCTAAATGATTCATGAACAATTTCTGTTCCCTGTTCCCTGTTCCCTGTTCCCTTTCCTCACTGATAATTTCTCAACTCAAATAGGATGACTATAGTTACCCAAAATACAGCACTTTTCAAGTAAATAAAGTACACACCTTAATATCATAAATCTTGTGGGGTGGGCATCGGTGCCCGCCCTTCTATACCTCACTCAGATAAAATGCGCTGTATCATCAAATAATTATACATTTTTGTATGCGATTATACCTTATTAGCCAATAATTATCATCAATGCAAGCCTCAGAAACTAAGTTACAACATATCATTGAAGGTACAATACAGTATGTAGTTCCCTTATTTCAACGAGCTTACAGTTGGAAAAAATCTGAATGGCAGGTGTTATGGGATGACATTGCAGAACTCTGCTCATTAGATCATCCTAGGCCTCACTTTATGGGTTCTATTGTTACCATGCAAACCGCTTCAGGTCCTGAAGAAGGAGTAAATAAATTTTTACTAATTGATGGACAACAACGCCTAACTACAAGCTTTATTCTCCTCTGTGCTTTGCGAGATAAAGCAAAGCAATCTAGAAATAAGCAACTAGGTGAAGAAATCCATCAAACCATTCTGGTTAATCACTACAAAAAGGGTTCAGATTATTATAAATTAATGCCTACACAACTAGACCGTACAGCATTTTATCGCATCATTAATAATGAATCACCAATTGAAAATAATGTAATTTCGGAATGTTATTTATTTTTTGAAAGAAAAATTAGAAACAGCAAGTTGGAGGTTGAAAAAATCAAAAGAGTTATATGTAACAACCTCTCTGTTGTCAGTGTTAAACTTAGCAATGAAGATGATCCATATTTAGTGTTTGAAAATCTTAATGCTAAGGGAAGACCTCTTACCGAAGCTGACTTAATACGTAATTATTTCTTTATGCGGATTGATGTGGAGACGCAAGAGGAAGTTTATAAAAAATACTGGTCTCCTATGGAAGATATTTTAGGCGAAAATTTGACAGAATTTGTCCGTCATTATCTGACAAAAAGTGGTAAGGAAATTAAGCAAAATCAAATTTATTTTGAAATTAAAGACCTTATTAGCAAAGGAGAAGGAGATGCAATTTCACACCTGAAAGACTTATATATTTTTGCTAACTACTATGCAAAACTTTTAAACCCTGAAAGAGAAGAAAACGAAAGTATACGCAAATATCTACATCGTATTAATCGCTTAAAAACATTTACAGTATACCCCTTCCTCCTAAATTGTTATGATGAGCTATCCCAAGATAGAATTTCGGAAGAAGATTTTGTGACGATTTTAAAAATAATCGAAAATTTTATATTACGTAGATTTATTTGTAATATTCCAACTAGAGGTTTAAATAGAGTTTTTGCCTTACTATATTCACAGGTGAGCAAAGATTCCAATTTAGCCGCAGATAGTTTTTTAGTCCGGTTAAAATCAGATTTACAAAGCCGTAATTATCCAAAAGATGAGGAATTTAAATTACGACTAATGGATGTGAATTTATATGGTGGTGAAAATCGCTATGAAAAAGCCAAACTAATTCTTGAATCTGTGGAAGAATATTTTCAACATAAAGAGCAGGTATCTTTTGATAAGCTTTCAATTGAGCACATTATGCCACAAACTTTAAATGATTGGTGGAAACAACATTTGGGTGAAGATTGGGAGTCAACCCATCAATTACTTATTCATTCTCTAGGAAACTTAACACTTACAGCTTATAATGGTGAGCTTTCTAACGATGATTTTCCTAAGAAGCAGACTCACTTCCAAAAGAGTCATTTAGAATTAAACAAGTATTTTCATAATAAAAAATCTTGGTGCAGAAAAGATATTGAAGCAAGAGGAGAATACCTAGCTGACATTGCTTTGCAGATATGGAGTTACTTTGGTGATGAGTCAAAACCATCGCCTCAATCTCGGAGTAGTCGTAAATCTCGGAGTAGTCGTACCACTCCTAAGCTGCTTCATATATTTGAACAAGAATATCCTGTAAAAAGTTGGCGGGATGTTTTGGAAATTACATTGAATAAAATTATTGATAGAGAACCTGATAGATTTAGAGATATTATAGAACAATTTCCCCGCTTTGTAGGATGGGATGAAAAAAAATTTAGGGAATATCGAAAACTTGACAACGGGGCATTTTGTGAGGTTAATTTATCAGCAAACGACATCCGTGCTTTTTGTCAGAAAGCAATAGAAACAGCAGAAATTTCCGAGGAATGGTATGTTGATACAGTCGATGATAAGTAATGTAATATAGCATTTCCCATGCTCGTGAGGTACAAAGTTGTTTGGTTTCAGGGAACAGGGAACAGGGAATAGGGAATAGGGAACAGGGAACAGGGAACAGGTAAGAAGAATTGCCGTGTGTACTGAGTCTTGTTCAAAAATCAAATAGGAGTCCTATACTACTGAAATATTACCGACTTTTAACCATCCCCCCTAGTAAAACTGTAAATTTGCTGAGTTTCTAGGCGATCGCATATTGTCGAAGGTAGGGTATTAAAAGAGAAATTCTGACGGTCTAGCTTAACTTGCAAGTTACTTAAGGGGTCACTACCAGCAGAAATCAAAAATTCTAACTTATTCACGTAGGGTAAAGTAACTAAATTATCCAGGATTTGGAAAATTGCTTGTAAGTAAGGATGGCCATTTTGCCGATACCAATTACTATCAGCCACATTTGCTTGGTCAAAACCCAAATGTACTGTTAAAGACGACTGAGCAAACAGCGCCAACCCCAGAGGCCGCGCTTCTTCCTGTAATAATAGATGATTTTGTTTAGCTAACAGCCGCAGTTGTTCTAAACGTTCATAGCGTTGAGTGAATAATTGCTGGTCATCTTTCCAACTAATTGCGACTGTGACCAAGTAAGTCTGTAACAGCATATGACCCAGCTTTTGGGCTTTGGTGGCTAGGTAATAGGAATTATAATCATTAGCCTCAATCAATAACGGTAAGCGGTCAACCACTTGTAACCCATAACCCTTGAGTCCGGCAATTTTACGGGGATTATTAGTAATCAGACGAATTTTTTTAATCCCCAAATCCATCAGCATTTGCGCCCCCATCCCATAATCCCGCAGGTCAGCGGGAAAACCCAAGCGCTCGTTAGCTTCTACCGTATCTAGTCCCATATCCTGTAAAGAATAGGCTTTGAGCTTATTAATTAAACCAATTCCCCGCCCTTCTTGTCGCAGGTAAACTACAACACCTTGACCCGCAGCTTCAATCATTTTGAGTGCTGCTTTGATCTGCATCCGACAGTCACAGCGTAAAGAACCCAAAGCATCACCGGTTAAACATTCCGAGTGCATCCGCACCATCACTGTTGCATCTGGGAAATTAGCTGGGTTACCCTTGACAATGGCCACGTGTTCTGTATTATCCAGAGTATGGCGATAGGCGTAAATATCAAACTGACCGAATTGGCTAGGCAGTTTAGTGACCACCTCACGGTATATGAGGCGATCGTGTTGGAGGCGATAACTAATTAAATCGGCAATACTAACAATTTTCAGATTATGCTTTTGGGCATAATCAATTAACTCCGGTAACCGCGCCATGGAACCGTCAGGGTTTTGAATTTCACAAATTACCCCAGCTGGATATAACCCCGCTAATCGAGATAAATCTACAGCGGCTTCGGTATGTCCCGCCCGTTTGAGTACACCCCCCATTTTGGCACGAATGGGGAAAATATGACCAGGGCGGCGTAAATCTGTAGGTTTAGTCCCTGGGTTGAGGGCCACTTGGATCGTGCGGGCGCGGTCTTCGGCGGAAATTCCGGTAGTAACACCTAGTTCTGGACCCGCATCAATACTAACTGTAAATGCTGTTTGGTTAGTATCCGTGATGTTGGTTACCATTAATGGTAAGTCTAATTCGTCCAAGCGATCGCCTGTCATGGCTAGACAAATCAGCCCCCTAGCTTGCACCGCCATAAAATTAATCATATCTGGGGTAGCAAATTGGGCTGCACCAATTAAGTCGCCTTCATTTTCCCGATTTTCGTCATCTACTACCACAATGACACGACCTGCTTTTAAGTCTGCCAAAGCAGCATCAATGGAATCAAATTTAAAGGCTGGAGTTGAAGAGACAGTACTATCAATGTTGTCCCCGGTGGTCGGTACAACCGTGGGGGAGTCGTTCCCATTCAGGGGAGTAGAATCAGTCTTTCGTATAGGCTTAGGCTTTGACACAGAAAATTCCAGCTACCAAAAGTAAATTTTTCTTACAATTTCTTCTTTATAGATTGTAGCTTGTTTATTTGGATTACAACTAAATTGCCAGACTGATCAGCTATTTTAGACTTTTCCGGTAACACTTGGGAAGCGGAATACCGGCTAACTCTACTTAAATAAATATTGATCTAAATATTGATCTGTTGTCTATACAAACTGCTGATCTTTGGAGATAAATGTTGATTTTGTCTAGTAAAAGTGTAAAATCTTGCCACAACCTAGCATTGAGGGTAACGGGTGTATTGTTGTATGCCGTGCATTTTCTAGCTGATATTTGAGAATTAACCACCTTAACTAAAAACGGATGAGGATTTCATAATTATGGGTAATTTTAGACGCGTACCTGTGGGAATTGTTGGCGCGTCAGGTTATGGGGGAGTGCAACTAGTCAGATTACTGATGGAACATCCAGAAGTTGAACTAGTTTATTTAGGGGGTGAAAGTAGTGCTGGTCGGTCTTTTGCAGACCTCTACCCCCATCTGGCTCATCTGGTTAACTTACCAATCGAACCAGTGGAACCAGATGTCATTGCTCACCGGTGTGAGGTAGTATTTCTATCTCTACCCAATGGCCTGGCTTACCAAATTGCACCCCAATTGTGCGCCAAAGGATGTAAGGTACTGGATCTGAGTGCCGATTATCGATTTAGCGATTTAACAACTTATACTAATTGGTATGGGGGACAGAGAACAGATAACGCCATGGCCGCCACCGCAGTCTATGGATTACCAGAACTTTACCGCGATCGCATTGCTGAAGCCCAGCTAGTGGGTTGTCCTGGTTGTTACCCCACTGCGAGCCTATTAGCCCTTTCCCCCCTACTTAAACAAGGTCTCATCGTCCCTGAAAGCGCCATTATCGATGCTAAATCTGGCACATCAGGGGGAGGTAGACAGGGGAAAATTAACCTATTATTGGCTGAGGCTGATAACTCCCTGGGGGCTTATGGCGTTGTTAATCACCGCCACACCCCTGAAATTGAGCAGATTTGTAGTGATTTAGCCGGTCACGATGTCAAAGTTCAATTTACCCCCCACCTCATCCCCATGGTGCGGGGAATTTTAGCCACAGTATACGCCACACTCCGGGACCCTGGATTAGTGCGGGATGACCTGATTACCATCTATAAAGCCTTCTATCGTCACGCCCCCTGGGTGAAAGTCTGTGATAATGGTACTTATCCCCAAACTAAATGGGCTTGTGGTAGCAATCTTTGCTATATCGGCGTAGAAGTTGACCCGCGCACTCGCCGAGTGATTGTCATGTCAGCCATTGACAACCTGATTAAAGGACAGGCGGGTCAAGCTATACAGTGTTTAAACTTAATGATGGGTTGGGATGAAACCTTGGGACTGCCCCAATTAGGATTTTATCCTTAATGTGGGACATGGGGAATTTGTTTCCCCTCTCCCTACTTCGGTCCTAAACCTACAGTACCCGCATACACAGCGCGATCGCCCAATTCATCCTCAATCCGGAGTAAGCGATTATATTTCGCCACCCGTTCACTGCGACAGAGGGAACCAGTCTTAATTTGACCCGCACGGGTAGCCACAGCTAAATCCGCGATGGTAGTATCTTCAGTTTCCCCAGACCTATGGCTAATTACGGAGCGGAAACCGTTCCGAGTAGCTAAATCAATGGTTTCCAAAGTTTCTGTCAGGGAGCCAATTTGATTGAGTTTAATCAAAATAGAATTACCAGCCTTTACCTCAATCCCCTTTTGTAAGCGGGTAGCATTGGTAACAAACAAATCATCACCCACCAACTGCACCTGAGAGCCTAACTTTTGGGTGAGTAATTGCCAATTCTGCCAGTCTTCCTCATGTAACCCATCTTCAATGGAGACAATAGGATATTCTGCCACTAATTGACCCAGGTAGTCAATAAACTCAGCCGGAGCGTGGGGTTTACCATCATAAACATACTGTCCATTTTTGTAAAACTCACTGGCCGCTACATCAAGGGCCAAAGCTACCTCCTCGCCTGGTTTGTAACCAGCTTGTTTAATCGCCGCTACCAATAATTCTAAAGCCACCTGATTGGACTCTAGGTTAGGAGCAAAACCCCCCTCATCTCCCACACCAGTCAGTAAACCTTTGTCATCTAACACCTTGCTGAGAGTAGCAAACACCTCCGCACCCCAGCGCAAAGCTTCCCGGAAAGAAGACGCACCAATGGGGACAATCATAAACTCTTGAAAATCCACATTATTTGCAGCGTGTGCGCCCCCGTTAATCACATTCATTAAGGGTACAGGTAACAAATTCGCCAATGGTCCGCCTAAGTAGCGATAGAGGGGAATACCCAAGGCCTCCGCCCCGGCTTTGGCTGCTGCCAAGGAAATGGCTAAAATTGCATTAGCCCCTAAATTGGCTTTGTTAGGTGAACCATCTGTAGCGAGCATCGTCCGGTCTAACAGTTCTTGGTTGAGCACATCCAAGCCTAGTAATTTTGGTGCTAATACCCGATTGGCATTTTCTACCGCTTTGAGTACCCCCTTACCACCATAGCGGCTTTTATCCCCATCTCGCAGCTCGTGGGCTTCAAATGTCCCGGTGGAAGCACCACTGGGAACCTGAGCTACCCCCACAGCACCACCAACTAAATGTACTTCCGCTTCCACTGTCGGCCTCCCCCGGGAATCGAGAATTTCCCGGGCTACAATGGCTTCAATTGCAGTATCAATAAATTTACTCATCCGTGCTTCATCCTTTTTGCTCAGTCTGTCGTTAGGTTGAACTATTACAGTTTATTCATAACCCAATGGTTAGCATAAGGGGTACTGGGGCAAATTCCACTCAGATTAAACAAGATTTCCAATGTTGGCGCTGGGTGGGGCGATCGCTTTGCCCCCATTGTCTGATATCCTACTAAGTAGGATCAAGGATATGCTGGAATTTACCCCTTTCTTATTTTTTCCACTATGCAAGTCAAAAAACAACCCATTTATCAGTTCCTAGAAGGCAGAAATAAAAGTTTTGTCATCCCTGTATATCAAAGAGATTATGCCTGGAAACAGAGCAATTTATATAATACTAATGTACTTTCATTTAGCGATCTGCAAGCAGATCGCCTGTGCCAGCTGCGTCAGTCCTATTAATAACTTATTTTTCTATTAAAAATTTATATAAAAATAATTACATAAAATCGTTTTTTTGTTAAGATAAATAATAATATTTATCTGAGTTAATCTAAGTCAAACAAAAGGTAAAAAAGATTTTAGTAGCAAAAATTAGGTCAATTTAATAATTGATAAAAATAAATTATGCCGCGCATATTTGACAACATAGAATTACAATTATTGCCCATATTAAGAGATACACTTAAAGTCTCCTATAGAGCAGATTTTTGTGTTGGCTATTTTAATCTGAGAGGTTGGCGAAAAATAGATGATTTAATTGAACAATATATTGGTGGAGAACGCGCTTGTTGTCGGTTACTAATAGGAATGCAAACTTTACCTAGTGATGAAGTCCATGCTGTATTTACCCTTGGTACTGGTGAAGGAAAAATTGATAATAGTGCTATTGTTCGCTTCAAAAAACGCATGGCCTCTGAATTTCGTCAACAGTTAACTATTGGTGCGCCTACCAATGAAGATGAAACAGGGTTAAGGCGATTAAGTCACCAACTGAAAACAAAAAAATTAATTATTAAACTGTTTTTGCGCCACCCTCTCCACGCCAAACTATATCTTGTCCATCGCCAAGACCCGAACACACCCACAGTAGGATTTTTAGGTAGCAGTAACCTTACACTTCCCGGTTTGGCAAAGCAAGGAGAATTAAACGTTGACATTTTAGATCATGATGCTTGTAATAAACTCCAAAAGTGGTTTGACGACCGTTGGAAAGATTACGGTTGTATAGATATCTCCCAAGAATTAGGGCAAATTATTGATGAAAGTTGGGCAAGATCAGAATTAATTCCTCCTTATCATATCTACCTCAAGATTGCTTATCATCTTTCCCATGAAGCTATCGCCGGAATTTCCGAATTTCGCATTCCCCGTGAATTTAATAACTTGTTTGAATTCCAAAAAGCAGCAGTACAATTAGCAGCACGTCATGTTACCAGACGTGGGGGTGTACTGGTTGGGGATGTAGTTGGTTTAGGGAAAACCTTAGTAGGAACTGCCCTAGCGAAAATATTACAAGAAGATTGTTATTTAGAGACGCTGATTATTTGTCCTAAAAACTTAGTAGAAATGTGGCAGGAATATGTAGATAAATATCGGCTGTATGCTAAGGTAATGCCAATTAGTAAAGTCCAGAATCAATTACCAGAACTACGCCGATACCGCGTTGTATTAATTGATGAAAGTCATAATTTACGTAACCGGGAAGGAAAACGTTATCGGGCAATTGCCGAATATATCGCTGCTAATGAAACTAAATGTATTCTCTTATCTGCTACTCCCTACAATAAAACTTATTTAGACCTTTCTTCCCAATTGCGGCTATTTGTCCCAGAAGACGAAAATTTGGGATTTAGACCAGAAGCTTTAATTAATGAACTGGGAGGCGGAACTAGAGGAGAATTAGAGTTTATTAAAAAGCATCAATGTTCTGTACGTTCCTTAGCAGCATTTGAAAAAAGCGAACATCCTGATGATTGGCGAGAATTGATGAAACGCTACATGGTACGTCGGACTCGTTCATTTATTAAAGAAAATTATGCCCATGTTGACGAAGCTGGGCGTAAATATTTAAAATTTGCAGATGGCAGTCGTTCTTTTTTCCCAGACCGCATACCTCGTACCATTAAATTCACCTTAGAAAATGCCAATTCTGACCCATACTCTCAACTTTATTCGGCATCAATAGTCGAAGTAATTAATCAACTTAATCTACCCCGCTATGGACTTGGTAATTACATTAATTCCAAACATAAACAACCACCGACAGAATCAGAACAACGGCAAGTAAATAGTTTATTTCGCGGTGGGAGAAGGTTGATGGGTTTTTCCCGTACCAACTTATTTAAACGCTTAGAAAGTAGCGGTATTGCTTTTGTTCAATCAATTGAACGCCATATTTTACGTAACTTTATTTATTTATATGCAATAGAACAGGGGTTAGATATTCCTATTGGTACTCAGGATGCTGAACTATTAGATACTAGGAATAACGATGAAGATACAGATTCAGTTGCAGCAACTTTATTTGATACAGAAACAGAAGATGATGATTCTAATAACGATATTCCACAAGAAGAACAGGGAAATACAACTGTCACAGAAAAGAGTTTTTGTCAAAAAGCAGAATCAATTTACCAAGAATATACATCCAAATATAAAAAGCGATTTAAGTGGCTACGTTCTACATTATTTGACGTTAAAAGATTGAAACGAGATTTATTAGCAGATGCCAAATCTTTAATAAAAATATTACAGGAACTTGGACAATGGCAACTTCAGACAGATACAAAACTTTCAGCCCTAGTTAACCTTTTAACCAAAACCCACCCTCATGAGAAAGTTCTAATCTTCACACAATTTGCAGATACAGTTCATTATCTAACTGAGAATTTGCCAACTTGGAATATTACTAATGTGGCTGGAGTAACAGGACAATCTAAACATCCAACAGAAATTACCAGCAGATTTAGTCCTGTGAGTAATGGTAAACGAGAACAGATATCATCAAAACAAGAATTGCGCGTTTTAATTGCCACTGATATTCTCAGCGAAGGTCATAACTTACAAGATTGTGCAATTATTGTCAATTGGGATTTACCTTGGGCAATTATCCGTTTAATTCAAAGGGCAGGACGGGTAGACAGAATTGGACAAAATGCCGAAAAAATTCTCTGTTATTCCTTTTTACCAGCAGAAGGAGTAGAACGGATTATTAATTTACGGGGGAGACTTCGCCAAAGATTACAAGAAAATGCCGAAGTTGTAGGAACAGATGAAGCATTTTTTGAAGATGACGATACTCAAGTAATTCTTGATTTATATAATGAAAAATCGGGAATTTTAGATGGGGAAGAAGATGCAGAAGTAGATTTAACCTCAGAAGCATTTCAAATTTGGAAAAAAGCCACTGATAATAACCCAGCTTTGAAAAAGATAATTGAAGAAATGCCAAGTGTGGTTTATTCCACCCGCGCTCATACTCCCCAACCTGTGCAACCAGAAGGCGTACTACTGTACATGAAAACCACCGATGGTAATGATTCCTTAATTTATGTTGACAGGGAAGGTAACAGCGTTACTCAATCCCAATTGGGAGTGCTGAGGGCGGCGGCCTGTGCAGAATCTACACCAGCTATACCTAAAAATCAGCAGCACCATGAATTAGTGAAAAAGGGTGCGGAATTAATTGCCCAAGAAGAAAAAAATGCTGGTGGTCAGTTGGGAAGACCTTCTGGTGCAAGATTCCGTACCTATGAACGACTCAAAAGTTATGCACAGGAGATGAAAGGAACACTTTTTGTCACAGATGAACTGCTGAAAGCTATTGATGATATTTACCGTTATCCCTTGCGACAGTCAGCAATTGATACTCTCAATCGGCAACTACGAAGCGGTATCAGTAATCAGCAGTTGGCGGAGTTAGTGGTAGCACTGCGAATGGACGAACGCTTGTGTATTGTCAGTGAAGAAGTAGAGAAGCGAGAACCCCAAATTATTTGTTCATTGGGATTGTTTCAAGCGTAACAGGCGTAAACTAATCTTCACTTTTTTTAACATGACATATATTACACCTATTGTGTATAATTAAAAACTAACATTGCTAGTCACCATCAAAGTATTTGGGGACTATGGCTGGTTTATGCAGTTTCTTTATCTTAAATAATATGTCCATTGACTTCACCTCAAGCCGCGAACTGCTGCAAAATTTTAATTTTCAGGACTTATTCATCCAACAACTAGGGTGGGAGTCTCCAGGACGAGAAAAACCTGTGGTGATGGAAGTTGATGGCGAAAATTACACCCGTAGTAAAATAGCAGAATTAGCGGGGGCAGTTGTATTGCAAATTACCTCTGATTCTGGTCAAATACCTAATAGTCAGACCCTTGAGGCAATTTATAGAGAAATCGCTGAATTACATTTAGAAAATTTGTTAATTTTTATTGATAGTGAGCGCACTCAATCATTATGGTATTGGGTGAAGAGAGAAGGAAATAAAATTTATCCCCGCAACCATGTTTATACTAAAAGTCAAGCCGGTGATTTACTCTTAGGTAAAATTAGTGCTTTACGAGTTCCCATTGAGGAATTAGAAAATATTACAGTTATTGATATTGCAGAACGCCTACAAAGAGGTTTCGATGTTGAACGAGTAACCAAGAAATTTTTCAATGAATTTCAACAACAACATACTACTTTTTTAAGTTTAATTAAGGGGATTGATAATGAGGCGGATAGGCGTTGGTATACCTCGGTTTTACTGAACCGCTTAATGCTTGTCTATTTTCTCCAACGCAAGGGATTTATTAAGGGGTTTGCAGATGATGTTGATAATACTCTCTATTTGCAAAATCAATTACAAAAAAGTCAAGCAAGAGGTGAAAATTTATTTTTTCAAGAATTTTTAAACGCTTTGTTCTTTGAAGGGTTTGCGAAACCTGAAGAACAACGTCTTGAACCCGCTAAAGCATTAATTGGTGATGTTAAATATTTGAATGGTGGATTATTTTTAAAGCATAAAATTGAGCAACAATACAATAATATTTCTATCCCGGATTCGGCTTTTGAAAATGTATTGAATCTATTTGCTAAATTCTCTTGGAATTTGGATGATACACCAGGAGGTAATGATAATGAAATTAATCCCTATGTATTAGGTTATATTTTTGAAAAGTATATTAACCAAAAAGCTTTCGGTGCTTACTATACCCGTCCTGAGATTACCTCTTATTTATGCGACAGAACTATCAATAAACTCATTCTCGACCAGGTAAACCAATTAGTAGCACCCCGCAAGTTTGACAGTATTAATGATTTAATTACCAAACTAGATAGTAATTTATGTCAACGGTTACTTTATGATATTTTACCAAATCTTTCTTTATTAGATCCGGCTTGTGGTTCTGGTGCATTTTTGATTGCGGCACTGCAAACACTGATTTACATTTATTCTAGTGTAATTGCCACGATTGAAATTAGAATTAAAGATCCGAGTCTTAAACAGCGTCTAGATAAAGACAGAGCCGCACATATTTCTCTACAATATTATATTAAAAAGCAAATTATCACTAATAATCTTTACGGCGTTGACATCATGCCGGAAGCGGTAGAAATTGCCAAACTGCGGTTATTTTTAGAATTGGTTGCTTCTGCTCATACTGTGGATGAATTAGAACCATTACCTAATATTGATTTTAATATTATGGCAGGTAATTCTTTAATTGGTTTGATGCAGATAAATGAAGCAGATTATGATTCTTCTCGTCGGGGACAGTTGGATTTATTCAGTAAGACTTACAGTCAGTTATTAGAAGAAAAAAATCGCCTGATTTCTGCTTATCGTCATGCTAGTAGTTATAGTGAAGATTTACAAGCATTACGTCAAGATATTGATGCTAAAAAAGCAGAAGCACAAAATAATTTGAATAATATTTTGTTGCAAGAGTTTAAAAAATTAAGAATTAAATACGAGGAAGTACAATTAAATGGTAAATCACAAAAACGGGATTTAACACTGGCTGATATTGAAGCTTTTCAACCTTTTCATTGGGGTTACGAGTTTGATGAAATTTTACAAAAGAATAAAAAAGGTTTCGATGCAATTATTACTAACCCACCTTGGGAAATATTTAAACCTAATGCTAGAGAGTTTTTCCTTCAGCATAATGAATTAGTGAGAAAAACCAAAATGAATATTAAAGAGTTTGAGAAAGAACAAAAGAAACTTTTACAAACTCCTAAAATTGCTGAAGCTTGGTTACAATATCAGAGTGAATTTCCCCATGTCAGTGCTTACTATCGTTCAGCAGAACAGTATAAAAATCAGATTTCTGTTGTCAATGGTAAAAAGTCTGGTACAGATATTAATCTTTATAAATTATTTGTAGAACAATGTTTTAACCTATTACGCAAAGGTGGGGAGTGTGGGATTATTATTCCCTCTGGTATTTACACAGATTTGGGTACTAAGCAACTCAGGGAAATGTTATTTACCCAAACTAAGATTGATGCAGTATTTGGACTGTCTAACGAAAAATTTATTTTTGAAGGTGTACACCATAGCTTTAAATTCTGCTTATTAACTTTTGAAAAAGGAGGAGTGACAAATTCATTTAGGTCTGCATTTCGTATCGACCCACGAGAAGCTGTGCGAGTTAATGAAATTGAGCTATTTTTACAAAATCATGATGAACATATTAAAATTTCAGTGCCTTTAATTCGTAGATTATCACCTGATTCTCTTTCTGTGATGGAGTTTAAGAATGTAATTAATTATAGTATCGCTTATAAACTATCTAATCATTATCAATTAAGTGATGAAAATTCAGGATTTGACCACATTAAATTTACTCGTGAATTAGCTCCAGATTCTAAATCCCAAGTATTCCTTACTTCCCCTGGGAAAGATTTGTTACCTATTTTAGAGGGAAAAATGATACATCAGTTTACATCAGAATTCTCCACTACCTATAGGTATTGGATTAAAGAGACAAATGCTAGACAAATAATTTTGGGAAAAACAAAGGATGTAGGACAATTACTTGATTATAAAACCTATCGTCTTGGTTTTCGGAAAATAGCAAGTAATACAAATGAAAGAACAATGATAGCTACTGTTATACCTCCAAGTTTATGTTTGGAAAACCTTCAAACAGTGCAAATGTTTGATGACCAAGGTAATCAAATAGTTTCTTATCAAGAAATTTTGTATTTATGTGCTATATGGAATAGTTTTGTTTATGATTCAATTTTACGGTTAAAAGTAACCAATAATATTAATTATTTTTTTATATACCAAACACAAACTCCCAGTCTAACAGAAGGAGATAAATACTTTAACGACATAGTACAACGTACAGCTAAACTTATTTGTACCACACCAGAATTTGACGAACTCGCCCAAGAAGTAGGACTAGAATCTCATAAAAATGGCGTAACCAACGAAACAGAACGCGCCCAACTGCGTGCAGAACTAGATGGAATCATAGCCCATCTTTACGGTTTAACAGAAGCAGAATTTAGTTATATTCTCACCACATTCCCCATTGTTCCCGAACCAGTCAAACAAGCAGCATTAGCAGCTTACCGCACCTTTGCACCCATGACTGGAGATGCAGAAATTATCGAATTAATTCAACAGGGAGAAGGGGCAAAAATCGAATTCAAATCAACAGCCCGTTGGAATTTACGCGATAATAAACAAGATAAAGCAATGGAACATGAAATCGTTAAAACTGTTGCGGCATTTTTAAATGCAGATGGGGGAACATTATTAATTGGAGTAAATGACGACGGCGAACCCTTGGGCTTAACAAATGACTATCAAACATTGAGAAAACAAAATAACGACGGCTATATGCTGTTTTTAAATAATGATTTACTGTTAAGAGAAATAGGTAAAGATAGTGGTACACTATTCCAAATTACCTTTCATCAAGTAAGTGGACAGGATGTATGTCGAGTAATTGTTAAACCTTCACCCAAACCTGTATATGTAAAAGTTAAAGATAATAGCGGTAGAGAAGAAGAGGTATTTTACCTTCGCAGTAATAACTCCAGCGTTAAACTTTCAACCAAAGAAGCTGTAGAATATAGTAAAAATCGGTGGGGGTAAATTTTATTGTGCAAAGATTTACAGGATCAAAATAACTATGGATTAATAAACTTGCAGATCGCACAGAGCGCAAAAGGGGCGATCGCTGATCTTGTCACGAATTATCATTTAAAATATAGTAGAGTTCTAAAAAAAGTGATATGAAAGCAGAATTAACTGCCATCATTGAAAAAGCAACGGAAGGAGGATACTGGGCAATTTGTCCAGAAATTCCCGGTGCTAATGGACAAGGTGAAAGTATAGAAGAAGCCAAAGAAAACTTAAAACTTGCTATTCAAATGATTCTTGAAGATCGTGTCGCAGATATCCGCAGGGGACTAACAGAAGAATCAATAGAAGAGACTATTTCAATTCCATGAAACGTAAGGAATTAGAACAAAAGTTACGGTGCTTCTCATTCTCTGTGGATTAACCCTGAAACTGGAGTCATTGAAGCTGTACCAAGACATACAGAAATTAAGGAATTGTTAGCTCAGAAAATTCTCAAAAGCTTAAATGCTGAATAGGCGATGGTAAAAAGCGAAAACAAGCGCGAAACTGCCGATTACAGCACTTTTCAACTAAATAAAGTACATACCTTAATATCATAAATCTTGTGGGGTGGGCATCCTGCCCGCCCTTGTGTACCTCACTCAGATAAAATGCGCTGTAATGTGAATCAGCGATCGCATATTACGCCGCGATAGCGAAGCGCTGCTGCAAGCAGATCGCCTACAGCAGTCTAGCTTTAAAATAGAAGAATAAAATACAAGTCAGAATTAACAGTAAGGTGAATATGCGATTACTACACACAATGCTCCGAGTAGGTAACCTAGAAGAATCTTTGAAATTTTACTGCGAACTCCTGGGGATGAAATTGTTACGCCAAAAAGACTACCCTGGTGGGGAATTTACCTTGGCGTTTATCGGCTACGGCGATGAAAGCCAAAACACCGTGATAGAATTAACTTATAATTGGGGAGTAGAAAAGTACGACTTAGGTAACGCCTATGGTCACATCGCCTTGGGTGTAGATGATATTTATACCACTTGTGAGGCAATTAAACAACGGGGTGGTAAGGTAACCCGGGAACCAGGACCGATGAAACACGGTTCTACAGTCATTGCTTTTGTGGAAGACCCGGATGGATATAAAATTGAATTAATTCAGATGGGAAGGGTCAGCACCTAGATAAGATAGTCTGTGAGGGATGGGCGGCTTTGGGTCTGACACTCATCGGCTACAATTGCTCAGGAAACTCCCCTCAATCTTCACCCCATGACAAGAGTTTTATCCTAACTGTATGGGAAGTGGTGACTGGCAAAATCATTAAAATAATTGAGGATGACTAAACAATATTTTCATCCTAGGCTAATTACAGAGGAGACGGCGAGAGCGTCAGAAACCTGCGCCCGACCGTCACCCAAAACTCACAGATTAACACTTTTCTGAACCTACCCAATCTCAAACCCTTTAAAGATGCAGCCTACAGATCCCAATAAATTTACTGATACAGCCTGGGAAGCGATTGTCAAATCTCAGGATATAGTGCGTGGATATCAACAACAACAATTAGAAGTAGAACATTTAATTATAGCCCTTTTACAAGAACCTACCAGTTTAGCTGTGCGGATATTCACCCGCGCTGAGGTTGATACCCTGCGGTTACAACAGCAGTTAGAAGCTTTTACCAAGCGTCAACCCAAAGTTGGGAAAAATGATCAGCTTTATCTGGGGCGCTCTTTAGATATCTTACTAGATAAGGCGGAAGAAACCAGGCTAAGAATGGAGGATGCTTATATCTCAGTAGAACACATCATTTTGGCTTTTGCCGATGATGAACGCATTGGAAAACGGATTCTCAAAAGTTTTGAAACAGATAGCGCTAAGTTAGCAACTCACATTAAAAGTGTTCGCGGTACCCAAAAGGTGACAGACCAAAACCCAGAATCTCGCTATGAAGCACTACAAAAATTTGGCAGAGATTTAACTGAACAAGCAAAAGCAGGAAAATTAGACCCGGTAATTGGGAGAGATGACGAAATTCGCCGGGTAATTCAGGTATTATCTCGCCGTAGTAAGAATAACCCGGTGCTGATTGGGGAACCAGGGGTGGGTAAAACTGCGATCGCCGAAGCTCTAGCACAGCGTATGGTTAATGGCGATGTCCCGGAATCTCTAAAAAATCGTCAATTGATTTCCTTAGATATTGGTAGTTTAATCGCCGGGGCGAAATTGCGGGGGGAATTTGAAGAACGCCTGAAAACAGTTCTCAAGGAGGTCACCGAGTCTAACGGTCAAATTGTCCTATTTATCGATGAACTACATACCGTTGTCGGTACCGGTTCCAATCAACAAGGAGCGATGGATGCAGGTAACTTACTCAAACCCATGTTAGCCCGGGGAGAATTACGCTGTATTGGAGCGACCACCTTAGATGAATACAGGAAATTTATTGAAAAAGACGCAGCTCTAGAACGCCGTTTTCAGCAGGTTGTCGTCGGTCAACCCAGTGTAGAAAACACCATTTCTATTCTCCGGGGGTTAAAGGAACGGTACGAAGTTCACCACAATGTCAAAATTTCTGACTCAGCTTTAGTCGCCGCTGCTACTTTGTCCGCCCGTTATATTGCTGACCGCTTTTTACCAGATAAGGCCATAGACTTGGTAGATGAAGCCGCGGCTCAATTGAAAATGGAAATTACCTCTAAACCAGCGGAATTAGAAGCTATTGACCGCCGCTTGATGCAGCTGGAAATGGAAAAGCTATCTTTGGCGGGGGAAGAAAAGGAAACCGCCCCAGCTAGGGAGCGCTTTGAGCGCATTGAACAAGAAATTGCCACTTTGACGGTGAAACAGCAACAGTTTAATGAACAATGGCAAGGGGAAAAACAATTATTAGAGGCTATTAGTAGCTTAAAAAAAGAAGAGGACGCTTTACGGGTGCAAATTGAACAGGCAGAAAGAGCCTATGATTTGAATAAAGCGGCCCAGTTAAAGTATGGTAAACTCGAAGGGGTACAACGCGATCGCGAAGCTAAAGAAGCCCAACTATTAAAAATTCAAAGCCAAGGCTCTACATTATTGCGCGAACAAGTCACCGAAGCCGACATCGCCGAAATTGTCGCTAAGTGGACTGGTATACCGGTGAATCGCCTCTTAGCCTCGGAACGCCAAAAACTCCTAAAACTCGAACAACATTTACATCAACGGGTAATTGGACAGCAGGAAGCAGTGACCGCCGTATCCGCAGCCATTCGTCGCGCCCGTGCGGGAATGAAAGACCCCGGCCGTCCCATTGGTTCATTCCTGTTTATGGGACCCACAGGGGTAGGTAAAACTGAACTAGCGAGGGCTTTAGCGCAGTTTCTCTTTGATTCCGATGATGCTTTAGTCCGTTTGGATATGTCCGAGTATATGGAAAAACACTCTGTATCTCGCCTAGTAGGTGCGCCTCCAGGATATGTGGGTTATGAGGAAGGGGGTCAACTTTCCGAAGCTGTGCGCCGTCACCCCTATTCCGTGGTGCTACTAGATGAAGTCGAAAAAGCCCACCCCGATGTATTTAATATATTGCTGCAAGTTTTAGATGACGGGAGAATTACTGACTCTCAGGGTAGAGTCGTAGATTTTCGGAATACCGTCATAGTCATGACTAGTAACATCGGTAGCGAATATATTTTAGATGTGTCTGGGGATGACAGTAAGTATGAAATGATGCAAAAACGGGTCACAGATGCACTGCGATCGCACTTCCGCCCAGAATTTCTCAACCGGGTAGATGATATCATCCTCTTCCACCCCCTGAGCCGTGCAGAAATGCGCGACATCATCCGCATCCAACTAAAACGGGTAGAAAACCTCTTACAAGAGCAGAAAATCTCCTTTGACATATCCGCCGCCGCCTGTGATTATTTAGTAGAAGTAGGCTATGACCCAATTTACGGCGCACGTCCTTTAAAAAGAGCAATTCAGCGAGAAGTAGAAAACCCCCTAGCTACCAAATTACTAGAAAATACCTTCATCCCTGGAGACACTATTTACATCGATAAACAAGACCAGGGTTTAACCTTTAGTAAAACAATCCCCCTCAAAGTGACCATTTCACCATCAACCCTCACAGTATTAGAGTCAAAAAGCCAGTAAAAAGCTCTGTTCTCCCCTAGGGTAGACCTAAGTATCTCAGCCAAGATACGGAAATCCGAATCATACCATGGGGGGGAAACAATGCCCAAATTACGGTGCAATAGCCGGGACTATACCTTTAAAATTCTATAGGTAGGAATCTCTAAATCCTGCTGACAGCTAAAATCAGATATTAACATCAAATTTACCAGTCATGCTCGAACAAGGCACCATCAGTATTCATACTGAAAATATTTTTCCCATTATCAAAAAGTCCCTGTACTCAGACCATCAAATCTTCTTCCGGGAATTAGTATCTAACGCCGTTGACGCCATCCAAAAGCTGAATATGGTATCCCGTGCTGGGGAATTTAGCGGCGATATCGGTGAACCAGAAATTCAAATTACCATCGATCAAGGTAAAAAAACCCTAGCCATCAGTGATAATGGCATTGGTATGACCGCCGAAGAAGTGAAAAAATATATCAATCAGGTGGCTTTCTCCAGTGCTGAAGAATTTATTCACAAGTATGAAGGTAAATCAGACCAACCGATAATTGGTCACTTCGGTTTGGGTTTCTACTCCTCCTTTATGGTGGCGCAAAAAGTAGAAATTGATACACTGTCCTATAAAGAAGGGGCCCAAGCTGTTCACTGGACCTGTGACGGTTCCCCAGCTTTTACTTTAGATGAGTCCACCCGCAGCACACGCGGTACTACTATTACTCTCACCCTCCAAGGAGAGGAAGAAGAATTTTTAGAAGCAGCACGAATTAGGAATCTTGTCAAGACTTATTGCGACTTCATGCCAGTACCGATTAAACTGGAAGGTGAAGTCTTAAATCAGCAGAAAGCACCTTGGCGGGAGTCTACTCATAACCTCACTCAGGAAGATTATTTAGAATTTTATCGCTATCTGTACCCCTTTCAGGAAGAACCACTGTTATGGGTGCATTTAAATACTGATTACCCCTTTATTATTAACGGGATTTTGTATTTCCCTAAAATGCGCCCCGATGTGGATGTGACTAAAGGACAAATTAAGCTGTTCTGTAATCAGGTTTTTGTCAGCGATAACTGTGAAGAAATTATACCACAGTTTCTTATGCCCATGCGGGGTGTAATTGATAGTACAGATATTCCTTTGAATGTCTCCCGCAGTGCATTACAAGGCGATCGCACAGTGCGCAAAATCGGCGACTATATAGCCAAGAAAGTAGGCGATCGCCTCAAAGAATTATACCGTGACCACCGCAACCAATACATCAACGCTTGGAAAGACCTCGGCACCTTCGTAAAATTTGGTGTTCTCAACGACGAGAAATTTAAAAAACAAATCGAAGACATTATCATCTTCCGCACCACAGCCAAACTAGAGGAAAAAGCCCAAACTCCCACATCAGAAGGGGATGCGTGGGAAACTACCACCTCAAACTCATCTGCTCTACCATACACAACCCTGAAAGAATACCTGGAACGTAACGAAGAACGCCATAAAAACCGCGTATTCTACAGCACCGATGAAACCAGTCAATCCGCATATATAGAACTTCACAAAAACCAAGGGTTAGAAGTCCTATTTATGGACTCATTCATCGACACCCACTTTATTAACTTCCTAGAACGGGAATACTCCGATGTGAAATTTACCCGGGTAGACTCCGACCTAGATAATACCCTCCTAGACCAAGACAAAACCGGGGAAATAGTTGACCCCAAAACCAACAAAACCAAGAGCGAGACCATCAAAGAACTCTTTGAAAAATCCCTCAACAAACCCAAGGTTAACATCCGCACCGAAGCCTTAAAATCAGAAGACCCCCAAGGAACACCACCCGCAATGGTACTCTTACCAGAAATTCTGCGTCGTATGCGGGAAATGAGCGCCATGATGCAACAACAAAATGTAGAATTCCCCGAAGACCATATTTTATTGGTGAATACCGCTCATCCTCTGATTCAAAACCTAGCAAATCTCAACCAAGGTAGTATTATTCAGGGAGATGGTCAATCATCTACAGAGCCATTAGTAACTATGATTTGTCAACACGTCTATGATTTAGCCCTCATGACTCAAAAAGGATTTGACCCCCAAGGAATGAAATCCTTTGTTGAACGCTCCAATGAAGTGCTGACTAAGCTGACAGAACAAGCCAGCAAATAGAAACACACGCCCTTTTGGGGACTACAATAGAAAGGTTGTATTCAAATAGAAACTTGGAGATAGTTGCTATGTCTCGTCGCTGCGAATTAACTGGTAAAAAAGCTAACAATGCCTTTGACATTTCTCACTCTCACCGCCGTACCAAACGCCTACAACACGCAAATCTACAAAATAAGCGTGTTTGGTGGGCCGGTGGTAATCGCTGGGTAAAAATGAAGCTCTCCACCAAAGCCATCAAAACCTTAGAAACCAAAGGCTTAGAAGCCATGGCTAAAGAAGCTGGAATTAATCTTAATCATTACTAAGCTGTGAAAAAAGGTATAGAGTACCAGATTTAATTTTTACTATTCACCTGAGAGAGAATACTTATACCCCCCAAGTGGGGGTTTTTTCAATTTGGGACAATCCCTAAATTATCAAGCTAATCAACGAATAATTACTTAATATATAATGTGCTAAAATTTTTATATATTCAGCAACAGCACTTAATTATTTTTACTCGCTACCCAGAACCAGGTAAGACCAAAACCCGACTTATACCTGCTTTGGGTGCTGTGGGTGCTGCCAATTTACAACGGCAGATGACAGAACATACAATACTTCAGGTGCAAGCACTACAAAAAACTACTCCTATATCCTGGGAAGTACGTTTCACCGGTGGTAACTTGCAACTGATGGCAGATTGGCTAGGGGATGATTTACTCTACCATACCCAAGGAGAAGGAGATCTAGGCTCCCGCATGGGGCGATCGCTAACTCAGTCCTGGCAATCTGGCGCTCAAAAAGTAATTATTATTGGTGTAGATTGTCCCGGAATCAATGCTGAGATTCTCGCTCAAGCTTTTGAGCAGCTACACACCCATGACCTGGTATTAGGGCCGGCCATTGATGGCGGTTATTACTTGATTGGCTTGTGTCGCCCCTTCCCAGAATTATTTTTTAATATCGATTGGGGAACTTCTCAAGTCTTACAACAAACTATGAATATTGCTGAAAACCTGAAAATATCAGTTTCTTTCCTACCTCCTTTAGGTGATGTGGATCTTCCAGAGGATTTAGAGATTTGGCAACAATATTCAGGTAACTTTAAATAGGAAAATTACTTTCATACACGAAAAATAATTATGAATAATCGTCTTGCTGCGGGGAATGCTGCTTTGACACTCAAGGTAGTGGGGATAATTTTACTTTTGTCCTTTTTGCTAGAGTTTTTAATTGTGATTTTACCCTTCCAACCCACTGATCCGGGATGGCAAATCAATTTAGCTACCTCATTAGTTGACAGAGGTATTGTACCTTTAGTGGGTATAGGAATGCTATTCATCGGTTATTGGATTGATAGTTTTCATCATAGCGATGGACCCAAACCTATAGATATCAGACTTCCCATCTTGATACTCTCCAGTATTTTAGGGTTAATTTTCCTATTAATTTTCCCCTTACACTTGAATAATGTCCGACAAGCGAGCGCCAACAACCTCGGCCAAATCCGCCAAGAAGCTCAACAAGCAGAAAATCAACTGCAAAGTCAGTTATCCCAATTCCAGGCCCAAATCAACAATGAGCAAGGAAAAGCTCAATTAGAACAACTACGCAACCAAGTTAGAAGTCAGTTTACCGAGCTGCTCAAAAATGAGGAAACATACCAACAAGCACTGAATAACCCTCAACTTCCCGCAGAACAGAAAGAGTTACTCAAGAAATTTAAGGCCAATCCCTCAGAACTCGAGACTTTTATCGCCCAGCAAACAGACCCCCAAGCACAAGCAAATCAAAGATTGACCGAAATTCGCCAACGTCGCGAAGAAGCTGAAAAACAAGCCAGAGGAAACGCTTGGAAGTCTGGACTGCGAATTGGTGTGAGTAGTTTGCTCTTATCCCTGGGATATATCATTATTGGCTGGACAGGTTTAAGAAGGATGAAACATATCTCGGTCACTGGTGAAGATAAATATTAATGAACTTAATTTTCACAAAAAAACCCCCGCTCAGTGACAAATTATGATCCTTCTTTAGCTGTAATCTAAGACTTACAGAATTTTCAGCAGCTTTTCACTCAGCGCGATAGGATCAGTAGTATATTAGAGACTTGCAACAATGGTTTACAAGTCTCACACATCCCATCCCCCATGTTCTTCCTTAGTCAATCTCTATATGCACCCGACTAGAAAAATGCTGTTTCCTGAGCAGCAAGTGTATATTTTTACAGCATTATTCCAGATGCTAGCAATCTTTACCCTCTAGCTAAAGTATGAAATATTACAATTAACTCTTGAGAATTTGATAAGTGTGCTGGTATGAATAGCAATCACAAAAATTCTAGTAATCTGAAACAGGAGCATAGAGACTGGGGAATTAATCAGCTAAAACAAGACTTGAAAAATGACCTAATTGCCGGTTTATTAGTAGTTATTCCTTTAGCAACAACTATTTGGCTAACTATTACCATTGCTAATTGGGTAATCAACTTCCTGACTAAAATTCCTAAACAACTCAATCCCTTTGACGGACTCCAACCTATAGTAGTAAATATACTTAATCTAGCTGTGGGGCTGGCGGTCCCTTTACTAAGTATTCTTTTAATAGGGTTGATGGCTCGGAACATTGCTGGGCGTTGGTTATTGGATTTTGGAGAGCGCCTATTGCAGGCAATTCCCCTAGCGGGGCAGGTATACAAAACTCTCAAACAGCTGTTAGCAACCCTGGTCAAAGATTCCAGCGACAAGTTTCGCCGGGTAATTCTAGTAGAGTATCCCCGAAAAGGAATATGGGCGATCGGCTTCGTTACCGGTAATATCAGTACCGATATTCAAGCTCATATGCCCCGTCCCATGTTGAGTGTGTTTATTCCCAGTACCCCCAATCCTACCACCGGCTGGTATGCCATAGTTCCAGAAGATGAGGTAGTAACTCTATCTATCCCCATAGAAGATGCTTTTAAAGTATTAGTCTCTGGAGGGATTATCGCTGAGAATAAGACTCTACCCCCCCTAGTTATACCTCAGGAGCGCAATATAGAAACACAACCCTGAAAACGGCAAAGTTTCCAGTCAATAGATAGTATGATTATTTGACTTTGCCACCATTGCGGCCATACTCACCTTCCTCATTAGTGCTTAAGCACATACTTCAATGCAAGAACGAAAACCCCAGCAAATTGCCCGTGAATTGGCACTTTTAAGTCTCAGCCAGTTGCCAATTAACCCCAAAAAATTAACAGAAGAGCATCTACCAAAATTAATACTAGCCACAGTCCGCACCCTGAGATCAGAAGTGCAAGATACTCTAGATAATGCTACTGGAGAACTACAACGCAGTAATGATCGCCTCTTAACTAGCCAAACTCGTGCTTCAGACATCGATACAGCCAGAAACCTCCTGAAAGAGGCCATTAACTACACCCAAACCGCCATCAATCAACTGGGGGCCGCAGTTGAGTTCCCAGAATTGATTCAATTAGCAAATCAAGATAAGGAAGTTGGTAAATATGCCATTAAACTGGTGAAAATAGTCAACGAACACCGAGTGATCATCGATGAACATATTTCCTCAGCTTTAGTAGATTGGCAAGTAACTCGCCTAGCCCAAATAGACCGAGATATTTTGCGGATCGCAGTGGCAGAAATGATGTTTTTCAATCTGCCTGACAGAGTAGCTATTAATGAAGCTGTAGAGCTAGCTAAACGCTACAGTGGAGATGAGGGTCATCGTTTTATTAATGGTGTTCTGCGCCGATTTACCGAACAAAAAGCACCTGTGTAGATTAAAGCGCAAATTTTCCCGCTCCCCAAATATCCTCAAGGGTCTTGAGGATATTTAGTTAAAATCATCAAAATAAATCATCAACTAATACTTATAGATGTAATGGCTTTTAATTGGTTCCAGCGTCAACATCAGGATTCTTCTGATACCCCAGCCGCAGAAAAACAAGAGGTAACTCCTCCAGTAACAGAACCCCAAGTAGACCCCACACAAGATTTATTGGCCTTTGCCAAATCTGCTTATAAAAATATCCAGCAAAAACAACAAGCTTCACCAGTAACAACAGCACCAGAAGTCGCAGATGTGGAAGCACAAACAATAGAAACTGCGCTAGACACCGCCCCGGCTGTAGTCAGTGAAGTTGCCCTTACAGCAGAGTTAGATGTGGAAACTGCCAATATAGACTCAGGGAGTCTAGATGCAGCTACACCAGAACCCACAGCCCCCAGTAATTTATCCTTTTTAGAACGGGCGGCCGCAGAACGGCAAGCCAAGCAAGAAAGGTTGATAGCCGGGGCTATTGAAGTGGCTCAACCAGAGGTGGTAACCCCAGCTACCACCGCAGAAACTACCCCAGATCAAGAAGCATTAGCTTTTGATGAAGGTTTTCTCTGGTCAGCAGAAGTATTGGCCGCCCAAGGAAGGCGAGCAGAAGATATTTCTGTGGAGGAAATTACCTGGCTGAAAAAACTCCGGCAAGGTTTAGACAAAACCCGCCGCAATATTCTTAACCAACTTAAGGCAATTGTCGGCCAAGGACCACTCAATCAAGCGGCTGTGTCGGAAATAGAAGCCGCACTTCTCCAAGCTGATGTGGGTGTGGAGGCTACAGATTACATTGTGAATACCCTCCAGAAAAAACTGTTAGCAGAGGTAACGCCCCCAGAAGAGGCGATCGCCTACCTGAAACAAATTTTGCGCGATATGTTAGACGCGCCACTCCAAAAAGCCCCAAGTTTCAGCTTCGCCCCAGAAAAGGAAACTTTGAATATTTGGTTGATTACCGGGGTGAATGGGGCAGGGAAAACCACTACTATCGGCAAAATCTCCCACCTAGCCCAAAAATCTGGTTATAAATGCTTGATTGGGGCGGCGGATACCTTTCGGGCCGCAGCAGTGGAACAGGTGAAGGTGTGGGGCCAGCGTAGCGGTGTGGAAGTCATTGCTAATCCGGGGAAAAATACAGACCCAGCCGCCGTGGTCTTTGATGCGATCGCCGCAGCCCAAGCAAGAGAAACGGAGTTACTATTGGTAGACACCGCCGGGCGACTGCAAAATAAGAAAAACTTAATGGACGAACTCGGCAAAGTCCGCCGGATCATCGACAAAAAAGCCCCTAATGCCAAAATAGAATCCCTATTGGTTTTAGATGCCACTTTAGGTCAAAATGGATTGCGTCAAGCTCAAGTTTTCTCCCAAGCCGCCCAACTCACTGGCGTAGTCTTAACTAAGCTAGATGGTACAGCCAAGGGAGGTGTTGCCTTAGCCGTGGTGCAGCAGCTGGGTTTGCCCATTCGCTTTATTGGTGCTGGTGAAGGTATGGAAGATTTGCGTCCTTTTTCTAGCTACGAATTTGTTGAAGCTCTCTTGAGTGGCTAATTGCGATTTTTTTAGTTAATATTTCTTCTGGCTCTGGCTGATTCGTCTCCTGTGGGGGTGTTGATTTTGCCCCACCCAGAGTCAAATACAAACAGAACACTCAAGAATTAAGGCAAGGAGTAATTGTCTATATAAGTTACTGTGGGGAATCAGAAACCTGTGAGCAATAATAAAATTAAAATTTTTTTGGCTCCAAAGATGTATGATTTGCTAATTAAGTTCTAGAAAAATTAGGGTATTTATATGTTATGAGAGTATTGGCTGATTTTTACCTACTCATTGTTGATGGAAATTCCATCAATATTTAGCTAGAGATATCATAAGCAAATAGAATAATTCTCTCTAGTTCGATGTTAAGTCTTGTGACTATTGCTAAAAATATCCACCTTGTCCCAATATAACCTAGCAATTTACTTGATTTATTCAGTAACCTAAACTCTATATTAAGTGCAATCATACCTTTGCCTGTGTCTCAACTGCCCTCTCAACCCACTGATACTAATAGTAGTGCTAAGACGGATGTCACACCAGTTGTGGCACTCAAAGAACTTGTGGAACGGTTGCGCCGAGAACAAAATAAAATCCAAGATTTACTCAGTTCTTTAGGATTTGCCCTCAGAAGTTTCAATAATTTGAACCAGTTTTTGCAGCTGATACCACTGATCGCCACTCGAGTCACAGATGCAGATGGTAGTGCTTTATTCCTACATAAACCTAATGGTCAAATTCGCTTAGAGCAACTACACTGGCAGGATAGCCGCCAGCGTAAGAATATCCGCAAAGCTCTAGAAACAGCTAGTAGTCAAATCACACTTCTATCTCATACAGGACCTTTAGCAACAGCTACAGGGATGTTAGATGACCAAATCCATCGCTACTTAGATCCAGATGTGCAAATCTTTGGCACAGCAATTCTCGTCAAGCATACAGAACGGGGTTGGCTTTACGTCCTCAGCCGCGATCCTGAATATAGCTGGACGGATACCAGACAAAAGTTAGTCAGACTGGTAGCAGATCAAACAGCTGTAGCCATTGAAAACGAAGAACTAGCCGTAGAATTGAGGAAAAAAGAGCGCTTAGATCAAGAACTAGAAATTGGGGCAGAAATTCAACGGCGACTCCTACCCCGTCAATGTCCGATTATTCCCGGGGCGACCCTAGCCGCACGCTGTAAACCCGCTAATCGTGTGGGTGGAGATTACTATGACTTTATCCCCACCAATCACAATCAAGTACAGCTAAATGGTAAAACTACCCAGGAAACAAGGGGATGGGGTTTGGTAATTGGCGATGTCATGGGTAAAGGTGTCCCAGCTGGGCTAATTATGACCATGATGCGGGGAATGCTTCGTGGCGAAGTGTTCCATGGTAATTCCCCATGTGTAATTCTGCAAAATTTGAATCGAGTTATGTATGCGGATTTGGAAAATTCCCATCGCTTTGTGACTCTTTTTTACTCAGAATATAATCCTTTTAATCGGGTTTTATCTTATAGTAATGCCGCACACAATCCTCCGTTGTGGTGGCACGCAGCCACGAAAACTATTACCCGCTTGGATACTTTGGGAATGCTGATTGGTTTAGATGCCAACAGCCAATACGAAAATGCCCAGGCACAGTTAGAAGCAGGGGATACAGTCATCTATTATACAGACGGTTTAACTGATGCGGCGGCGGCTAGTGGCGATCGCTTCGATGAAGAGAATTTTGTCGCCGCTTTTAATGCCGCTTGCAGGTATTGCAGTGGACCAGAGGAAATTGTAGATTATTTGTTTGAGCAAGTTCTGGAATTTATCGGTGGTGAAAGGCAAAACACCGATGATATGACATTAGTAGTTCTGAAAATCCATTGACAATCAGCTAATGATCTGCTAGACTATGCAGCTGTGCTGTAGATAGACTGCCAAAGAAGTCATAGCGGTCTAGTGCTTCCAAGATACCCCAGGCATAATTTCCTTGAGCAAAGTAAATTTGTGGATATTCACGTAACTTTTCCAGTTCACGGCTGTAATTACCCACAACCACACCCAAAGTATTGCCAGACAGCATTGATTCATCATTACCAGATGCACCTGCTACTAAAAATCGTTGTATTGGTAGTCCCCACTTCAAAGCACAATAACGAATAGCATCTCCCTTAGAAGCCCGGATAGGCAACAAATCAAGATACATATTATGGCTATAGACTCCTTTAACATGGAGCTTATGCCGCCGCAGATGACGCATAATTTCCTTAAAGCTTAAACATTTCACTTCATCAATAAAGTAGCTGACTTTAAACTGACCTTGAGCTTCTGGGGGTTGCAGAGAAACACCGGGTAGTGTCTCCATTGCTTGACGGACAGCCTCAGCATTCCAATGGTAACTAATATGTCTTTGCCAGTTACTATCTGGCACTACCTGGGGTCCATAATAGATTTCAGTACCAGCGGAGACAATCAGCAAATCTAGTCTGGGAAAGTCCCATTCTTCCAACATATCCAAGGAACTTTGCAAATTGCGCCCTGTAGCAATACCCACGCCCGTAGATTGACCTTCTTGATGTACTCGCTCAATGAGTTTGTGTAAAGCTTCTTGGTCGCCTAATAAGGTGTTATCAATTTCACAAACCAGAAACCGATCTGCGATTGGTAACCGGTTTTGGTCAGGGATATTCCAATCAGGGAGGTCACTTGCTAAAGCCTTTGGTAGGGGACTCAGCTGAGATTGGACTGGTCGTTGAGATAACTGCTGCACCTGTTCGAGATAACGTTCTACGTGACTAGACCAAGAGAAATTATCCCGCACTCGATGCAATCCATTTTCAGACCAAGTTTTCCATTGTTCTGTATCTGTGAGTGCTGTGCGCAGAGCATCCTGGATCTGTGTCACATCTAGAGGATCAATCAACATTCCATTGTGGCAGACCTCCAGGATATCTCGTGGACCACCATCGGATGTGGCGATAATTGGCACACCGCAGGCTGTAGCCTCAATTAAGGTCAGACCAAATGGCTCAGTTAATGCAGGATTGATAAAGACTCCCTGTGTTTTCGCCACCAATCGATATAGTTCCGGAACTTCATCAGATGAATGGTGTTTGGGGTAGGCGACGTATCCATAAAGGTCGTAGCGGTCGATTAAGTGAAAAATTTCTGCAAACACATGGCGTGGGTCTGATTCCATGGTACTGATGTCATCGCGATTTCCTAAAATCAGGACTAAATTTGCTAAATGACGCAACTGTGGATCTTCACCATAAGCTTTCACCAGAGTACCGACATTTTTCTTAATTGCTGGACGAGAAAGCGCCATAATCATGGGCTTTTCCGGATGATTGAGAAATCGTTTTAAATCCTGGTAAATTCCTGGTTCCTGCCAATTTTCTGGAATCGGGTAAAAGTCCTTGAGTGCTACCCCAGGGGGAATGACCACCATTCTATCAGGCTGATAGTGGTCATAAATACCGTACTGCTCGGTGACTTCTTGATGGGTACTAGCGATAACTAAAGCGGCGCTGGCCAGAGTGGTTTCCTCAGCCTCAATTCTGGTACTCATGTGATAAGTGCTTTCAATGGTTTCCCTTTTAGTACCCTGGTCTAAAAGTCGTTGTTGTTTCACACGTCCTAAGGAGTGACCAGTATGCACAAGGGGTACACCTAACCAACCAGCAACCCGACAACCTACATAACCAGCATCGGCGTAATGGCTATGAATGACATCGGGTAGTTTTCCCACTTGGCGCAGGTGCTTGAGTAATTCATCGGCAAAATTATCTAAATGCGGCCAGAGAACTTCTTTGCGCAGATAGCGACGGGGCCCGCAATTAACACGAATAATTTGGGCTTTGTCACCCAGAACTTCTACGGGTTGAGCATAATCGGAGCTAACTTTTGGATCATTAATTAAACGAGTTACCAGGTCTACACGTTCTACTTGTGGGTTGGCCGCTAAAGCCTGAGCCAATTCTACCGCATATTTAATTTGTCCCCCGGTGTCAGCATCTCGCCCTAATTCTAGATTTTTACCCCGAATTAACCCGTGAACACTGACTAGTAGAATATATAATCCTGGGCTATCTGACATTTTGCATCCCTCAATTTTACTGTGTTACAGCCCTGCAACAGCTTCTTATACACCCTGCTGTTGACTTCTACAGATTAGTGACAAAACTATGCTGATGTTTAAGAATTATAAAACAAATGTGCGAATTTGTAACAACCGTGTCTGAGAATGGTGCTGCTGAGTGAGTATTACCAACAAACCGAAATTACCGGTTTTTTGTCGGCGCTGATTCTGATATTAATAAACTAAACAACCAGCAATACTTTCTCGGCTTCCCCTGGGGGGCATTGATCAAAGTAGGCAGCATTGATTACATATAAACTTATGGCGCTCATAGTTCAAAAATACGGTGGTACATCTGTTGGTTCTGTAGAACGTATTCAAGCTGTTGCACAGCGTGTTTACAAGACTGTTAAGGCGGGTAACTCTGTGGTCGTCGTGGTTTCGGCGATGGGTAAAACCACAGATGGACTGGTGAAAATGGCTCAGGAAGTTTCTCGCCATCCCAACCGCAGGGAAATGGATATGTTGCTTTCTACTGGGGAGCAAGTCACTATTGCTTTAGTTAGTATGGCATTGCAAGAAATTGGACAGCCAGCAATTTCTATGACTGGTGGTCAAGTAGGAATTGTGACTGAAGCTGAACATACCCGCGCGCGAATTTTACATATTGAAACCCAAAGGCTGCGTCATCAAATTGCTCAAGGGAAAGTGGTTGTAGTTGCTGGATTTCAGGGTATATCTAGTCTCAGAGATATGGAGATTACTACTTTGGGTCGGGGTGGTTCGGACACCTCCGCTGTGGCTATTGCTGCGGCTATAGGGGCGAATTTTTGTGAAATTTATACGGATGTCCCAGGTATATTAACTACTGACCCCCGCCTGGTAGCAGAGGCTCAGTTAATGGAGGAGATTAGCTGTAATGAAATGCTCGAACTCGCAAGCCTGGGGGCGAAAGTTTTACATCCCCGCGCTGTGGAAATTGCCCGCAATTATGGTGTGCCACTGGTGGTAAAATCTAGTTGGCGTGATGACCCTGGTACTTGGGTAACATCCCCTAAACCCCAAGGGCGATCGCTGGTGAATCTAGAAATTGCCCGCCCTGTGGATGATGTAGAGTTTGATACAGACCAAGCCAAGGTAGCATTGTTGCGCGTCCCCGATAAACCAGGGGTAGCAGCGCGGTTATTTGGGGAAATATCCCGGCAAGATGTAGATGTAGATTTGATTATTCAGTCTATACATGAAGGTAATACTAATGACATTGCTTTCACCGTCACAGCACCGATATTAAAACGCGCGGAAGCGGTAGCATCCGCCATCGCCCCAGCATTGAGAAACCACCCCAACTCTGATGAGGCTGAGGTGATGGTACAGCAAAATATTGCTAAGGTCAGTATTGCTGGGGCGGGAATGATTGGGCGTCCCGGGGTAGCAGCTAAAATGTTCGCGACTTTAGCCGCAGCACAAGTAAATATTCAGATGATTTCTACTAGTGAAGTTAAAGTTAGTTGTGTAGTAGATGCGACAGAGTGCGATCGCGCTGTGGCTGCACTGCGTCAAGCTTTTGAAATTGCAGAAGACCAGGACATTAAGAAACCAGAAGCAATTGCTGTGTTATCTGCTCCCGCAGTGCGTGGTGTCGCCCTCGATATGAACCAAGCACGTCTAGCAATTCGTCAAGTACCCGACCGACCGGGGATGGCGGCCAGGTTATTTGGACTATTAGCACAGCATAATGTCAGTGTGGATATGATTATTCAATCTCAACGGTGTCGAATAGTTGACGGTATTCCTAGAAGGGACATTGCTTTTACTGTCTCACAGATGGATGGGGAAAGTACACAAAAAATGCTCACTCAAGTGGCGGGAGAATTAGAATGGGGTGAGGTTGTCTTAGATAATGCGATCGCCAAGGTAAGTATCGTTGGTGCAGGGATGGTGGGACAACCAGGTATTGCGGCGAAAATGTTTGACGCTTTAGCCGAAAACCAAATTAATATTCAAATGATTGCTACCTCAGAAATCAAAATTAGTTGTGTTGTGGCACAAGAAGATGGTGTCAAAGCTTTGCAGGTTATTCACAGCGCCTTTGGGTTAGCTGGTACCGAAAAGTTTGTAGTTCCCGCCTAATTATTCATTGAATATCTGCCTAGGTCTTCAGTGATTCATGACTACAATTGCTTTGAGGAAATAGGCATTATTACAAGTGTAATCACTGATAGACTTATGAATGGTCGAATTTTAGATACCCGTTATCACATCCTGAAAGTCCTGAATGTAGAGGAGAAGGTACAAACCTATTTGGCTGAAGATGCTATGGTTCCCGGTCGTCAATTGGTAGTCAAGGAGCTACATCCTGATGGTGATACTCTCCCGGATTTAAATCTGCTGCGAGAGTTATTTCTCCATGAGGGACACAAGTTACAGCAACTTAGTCAGGAACATGACCAAATCCAAAATCTAGTGAGTTATTTTGAAGAAGATGGAAAATTCTATCTAGTTGAAGAATATATTATTGGTAATACCTTAACCAATGAGATTTTACAGGGGATACCTTTAATAGAGGAAGAGGTAATTAGTGTTTTATCTGAAGTATTAGAAGTTTTGGTATTTGCACATGAGCGGGGAGTGATTCACCAGAATATTAAACCCGCAAATATCATCCGTCGAGAGTCAGATCACAAATTAGTTTTAGTTAATTTTGGCGCTATTCCCGAACTGATAACCAATACTGTCGCTAATCTTGAATATGTACCTATAGAACAATTGCGCGGTCAACCTCAATATAATAGTGATATATATGCTTTAGGGATAATTGTCATTGCGGCAATTATGGGTTTAACAGAGCAGGAAATATCAACCTTACAACAGCAGAAAGGTTTGCTAACAGGGGCAATTATTTGGCGGAGGAAAAATATTCAAATTTGTCAGGAGGTAGGAAAAATTTTAGATCAAATGGTACGCTTTGACTATCAGAGGCGATACCAGTCAGTAATTGAAGTTTTAAAAGATATAGAGCAGGTGAAAACTCATGAATTTACTCAGAAGCAACCCCCAAAACTTTGGTTAATCCTAGGGGGAATAGGTTTTATAGGGATAATGACAGTATTGAGGTTGGTTTCATCACTGATAACTATTGCTCCTCCAGTAAACTTTGAGCAAGTATACCAGGAGGGATTGAGAAAATATCAAGAGGGAAACTATCAAGCTGCAGTTGAGGATTTTACTCAAACTATTAGATTAGATTCAAGCAATTATCAGGCTTATAAGAGCCGTGGAAATGCATTTTACCGGTTGGGAAACTATCAGCAAGCAAAGACAGATGCTACTAAAGCTATTGAATTAAACCCAGAAAATGCTGATGCTTACTATGATAGGGGATTTTCTTTATATGGATTGGGTAAATACCAAGAAGCAATTACTGATTATACCAAAGCGATCGCCTTAAATTCTCGTCATGCCTATGCTTATTATGGGCGGGGTTTAGCCTTAGTACAGATGAATGACAATAGAAGCGCTAATGAAAATTTTAGCACGGCCATCAGGCTGCGACCTAATTATATTGAGGCTTATTTACAACGGGGTATTCTCCGCCGTCGTCTGAGAATTTACCAAACCGCTATGGAGGATTTTGATGCTATCATTAAGATTAATCCCGGTGATGCTAGACCTTATTATCAAAAAGGTTTAATTTACGCGAGCAAAAATCAAAAATATGCAGCCATTCGGGAATATACTCACGCCATTAATCGCCATCCTCAAGCAGTCACCTATCTGCAACGGGCGGATATGCACAGCGAGTTAGGATATAGATTAAAAGCTGGTGAAGATTATAATAAAGCTTTAGAGCTAAATCCCCGGTGGGGAGCAGCTTATAATCACCGTGGTATTCATCGTCTTTCTTTTGGAAATTACCAAGGTGCAATTGCAGACCATACTAAGGCTATTGAACTCAATTCTCAGGATGTAGCGGCTTACAATAACCGTGGTAATGTTCACCTACAATTGGGAAATTACAAAGCTGCGGATAAAGATTACTCTCAGGCGATCGCCATTAATCCCCAATATGGGTTAGCCTATTATAACAGGGCTGTGAATCACACAAAACAGGGAAATACACAAAGTGCGATCGCCGATTTTGAACAAGCTATTAAACTTTTCCAAAAAAGTGGAGATCAAAATAGTCTTCGTGACGCACGCAAAGAACTGAACTTACTGCAAACTAAGCGATAACCCACAGATACACTTCAGGCATCCTACCAATTAAATTGGAGAATACCACACATACCCGCGTCAAATCAACCAGGGGTGTTCAGGTGAGGTTCCAGTTTATTTTATCACCCCATCAGCCTAATTTTCCAAAGACGAGTAATTTTTGTGACTTGATGTAAAATGCTAAGATTTGTATAGTTATTTAGAAACTTAGACATCTGTGGAAGTTGAGGAGTATATTGATATGGCTAAAGAATACCTTAATAAAACAGATTATGAGAGTGCGATCGCTCATTGTAATCAAGCATTACAACTAAAACCAGACAATGCTGGCGCTTATTTCCAGCGGGGTAAAGCGCGCTACTACTTAGGAGAAATCAGCGCAGCCATTGAAGATTATACCCAAGCCATCAAAATTAATCCCCATGATGCTTATGCTTATAACAACCGGGGTAATGCTTACAGTAAATTAGGGAATAGGCAATTAGCGGTTAAAGATTATACCGAAGCTCTGAAACTTAACCCCAATGATGCTTATGCTTATAACAACCGGGGAGTAGCTCGCTATTACTTAGGAGAAACCGCTGATGCAATTGCAGATTATACCCAAGCTATCAGCATTAACCCTAATTTAGCTTATGCTTACAACAACCGGGGAAAAGCTCGTTATTACTTAGGACATAACCAGGGGGCAATTGCAGATTATACCCAAGCCCTGAAAATTAACCCTAATTTCGCCACAGCTTACTACTTGCGGGGTCTAGTTCACTATCACTTAGGAGAAACCATTGCTGCAATTGCAGACTACACCCAAGCCATCAAACTTAACCACAACGATGCTTTAGCTTATTACAACCGGGGTTTAGCTCACTCCGATATAGGAGATAACCAGAGCGCAATTAATGATTATACTCAAGCCATCAAACTTAACCCTAATTACGCTTTAGCTTACTACAATCGGGGGTTAGCTCGTTGTGATGCAGGAGATAACCAAGGAGCAATTGCAGATTATACCCAAGCCCTCAAAATTAACCCCAATGATGCTGATGCTTACAATAACCGGGGGAATATTCTATCTGACCTAGGAGATGAACAAGGAGCAATTGCAGATTATACCCAAGCCCTCAAAATTAACCCCAATGATGCTGATACTTATAATAACCGCGGTTCAGCCCGTTATTACTTAGACGACAATCAGGGAGCAATTGCAGATTATACCCAAGCCCTTAAGATTAATCCTAATTATGCTTCTGCTTACTTCAACCGGGGGTTAGCCCTCTGTGATATGGGAGATAAGGAGGGTGCAATTAATGACTGGAAAGCTGCTGCATATATCTATCAAACAGTAGGGGATGAAGTATGCTATCAATATGCTGTAGATAAAATTGAACTGCTCTCACGCAACGGCGATGAAAAGTCATAAATCATACTCAACCTAAATCTGGTTCTCCCCTAGAGGATGCTAAAAAATGCTCTTGTCCCTATTGCCAAGGCTTAATTAATTGATACACTTGTGCTAGACTAGATCAGTTAAGCAGCATCTATGCTACACGTCAAGCGCGTGGAACTCACTCACTTTAAATCCTGCGGTGGTACTACCTCGGTTCCTCTACTACCGGGGTTTACTGTCATTTCTAGCCCCAATGGTTCGGTAAAATCTCATATTCTCGATGGGTTGCTGTTTTGTTTAGAGCTTTCTAGTTCTCAGGGAATGGGAGGGGATAGGTTACCGGATGTGGTGAATAATGCTCAAAAGCCTCAAGGACACCCTTGGGTTTTTGATGGTTGTGATTTTTCCCGCGTCTGCATATCTCCTCAAGATGTTAATATTCCTTGTCAGATGAAGGCGAATTTTTACTAATGGACGGGAAAACTATATTACAAGCCCAACAGACAGACTTCATCAACCGACTGGAATCCGGTAATTTACTCCAGTGTGACCACCAAGGAAAGCACAGTGAGTTAACCCTGATCACCGGTGACTCCTTACAGCAATTACGGGATTTTTGCTGGGACATGGCTGATAAGTATAGAAATAAGTCCTCTTCTGTTCGTCAGGTGTTTGTTAACAACATGAAGGGAAAGCTAGGGGAGGAGGTAGTTAAAACCCGTTTAGGTGATCTGCTCACGGAGGTTGACTATGAAAAATATCAGGGTGGTGATGGTAAGGTAGACTTTACCCTCACCGCTGATTCATCTATTGGTATTCAGGTAAAAGCTCGTCAGGGTAGATTTAATCAGATTGAATGGTCAATTAGTCAAGAAGAAATTAACAAAAATGCTGTTTTGGTTTGTATTTTAATTCAAGAGCAAGTCAATGAGGCACAAAATCAATATCATTTAGTCCTAGCAGGGTTTTTACCCACTAATATGACCACTGCGACTGGGGGGAAAGCCAGGGTAAAAATCAATGAGTTGCTCTATTGTGGGGGTTTACGGGGCTATTTAGAAAGTTTGACAGTTTCCCCAGTTGATGAAACTGTGCAAAATGCTCAATTTTACTTCAACCGGGGGTTTGATCGCTCTGACTTAGGAGACAAACAGGGTGCAATTGATGACTATACCCAAGCTATTCACATTGACCCTAATTTTGCTCTAGCTTACTTCAACCGGGGGGTAGATCGCTCTAACTTAGGAGACAAGCAGGGTGCAATTGATGACTATACCCAAGCTATTCACATTGACCCTAATTATGCTAATGCTTACAACAACCGGGGGAATGCTCGCTCTAACTTAGGAGACAAGCAGGGTGCAATTGATGACTATACCCAAGCTATTCAGATTGACCCTAATTATGCTAATGCTTACTTCAACCGGGGGTTAGCTCGTTCTAAGTTAGGAGACAACCAGGGTGCAATTGACGATTTTGAGACTGCTGCCAATATATATAAAAGACAAGGAAAAACAAAAGACTATCAAACTGCTATGGATAGAATTAAATATCTGAAGGATGATATTCCACTCTGAAACAGCTTAATGTCAACTCATACTTAACCTAAATCTGGTTCTCCCCTAGAGGATGCTAAAAAATGGTCTTGTCCCTATTGCCAAATCTTAATTAATTGATACACTTATGCTACATCAGCCCAGTTAAGCAGCATCTATGGTACACGTCAAGCGCGTGGAACTCACTAACTTTAAATCCTTCGGTGGTACTACCTCGGTTCCTCTACTACCGGGGTTTACGGTCATTTCTGGGCCGAATGGTTCGGGTAAATCTAATATCCTGGATGCGTTGCTGTTTTGTTTAGGGCTTTCTAGTTCTAAGGGAATGCGAGCGGATAGGTTACCGGATTTGGTGAATAATGCTCAAAAGCCTAAAGGACGCGCTGGAATTGAGGCCAGTGTGACGGTAACCTTTGATTTGTCGGGGGATGTATCCGGGACACAAACCCAGATTGGGGAGGGTGCTGTCACTGAGTGGACTGTAACCCGGAGGTTGCGGGTAAGTCAGCAGGGTAGTTATACCTCTAACTATTATATTAATGGTGAGCCTTGTACTCTGACGGAGCTACATGAGGAGTTGAATAACCTGCGGATTTATCCAGAGGGTTACAATGTGGTGTTACAAGGGGATGTTACTAGTATTATCTCTATGAATGCTAGGGAACGTCGGGAAATTATTGATGAGTTGGCTGGGGTGGCGGCTTTTGACCGTAAAATTGTCCAAGCTAAGAAAACTCTGGATGAGGTGAAGGACAAGGAAGATAGTTGTCGGATTATTCAGACTGAGTTAACTATACAGCGCGATCGCCTATCTCAAGCCCGTGCTAAGGCGCAAAAGTATCAAGTACTCCGCAGTGAGTTTCAGTGTAAGCAGTCCTGGGAGGCGGTTTTATCTTGGCGCTCTCTTCAAGCACAGCAAGAAAATTTGGTGGCGCAAATTCAAGGGGGCGATCGCAGTTATATTGAATTTACTACTCAGTTAAATAACCTCAATTGCGCCATTACTCTCCAGACGGAGCAACTAGAACAACTCAATGCTTATGTCAAAGCTTTGGGTGAGGAGGAACTCTTGGCGCTCCAAACTACTTTAGCCACCCAAGAGGCGGAATTTAAACAACTCCAGCGCCGACAACAGGAATTAACCGCAGCCATAACCCAAACAACCCAAGAATTGAGCCAAACTCAGCAGGATGTGGCACAATATCAGCAGTCACTAACAAGTTTAGCCCAAACTGAGGTTTTAGCCAGAGAATCTATTCTGGGTTGTGTGGAAGCACGAAATCAAGCCCAAGGGGTTTTAGATGCTTCCAGGTCAGCAGCTGCGGCGATCGCTTCCGCTTCGGAAGCTTGGGTACAGCAACAAACAGCTTTTAATCGTCAAATTGAATCTTTACTGCAAATCCTGGAACCCCAACGCACTGAACAAGCACAACTGAGGGAACGCTATGAGCAGTTACAGCAGCTAATTACTGAACAAACTCAGCTGGTTAATAGTTGGGAACCGGAGTTAAGTGGTAAACAAGCTGAATGTAGTCGCTGGGAAATGGAGTTTCAGGGAGGGGGCGAACCCATAGCCAATTTAACCGCAACTCTCGCAGCTACAGAACAAGAGTTACAAATCCAACAGGAAACCCAAAAGCGACTTTTACAAGAACAACGGGAAAAACAACGCCAGTTAGATAAAATTGAAGCCCAAGCCCAAGCCCAACAGGAGGTACAGGGAACCCAAGCCAGTAAGGTAATTTTACAGTCGGGACTGCCGGGGTTGTGCGGTTTGGTGGTACAGTTGGGTAAGGTAGACCCCCGCTATCAGTTAGCCTTGGAAATTGCCGCTGGTGGGCGTTTGGGTCATATTGTCGTAGAAGATGACAGCGTCGCCGCGGCGGGAATTGAATTACTCAAGCAAAAACGGGCAGGAAGGGCAACTTTTTTACCTTTAAATAAGGTAAAACCTAGTAAATTTACTCAGGATGCCACCTTGCGTTATGCCCACGGTTTTGTCAATTATGCGGTGAATTTAATTGAATGCGATCGCCGTTATCAAGATGTGTTTAGTTATGTTTTCGGTAATACGGTAGTATTTACGAGTATCCAAACAGCCCGGCAAAATATGGGTTTGTATCGGATTGTCACCTTAGATGGGGAATTGTTAGAAACTAGCGGCGCTATGACAGGGGGGAGTAATAGTCAGCGTTCTGTATTGCGGTTTGGGAAAACTGAGTCAGCGGAATCTGAGGAAGCTATAGCTTTAAAGGGGCGCTTGGGAGAGATTGAGCGAATTTTATTACGTTGTACTGAGTCTATAACTACTTTATCGGCTCAAACTAAACAATATACCCAGGAACTCGCAGAAGCAAAACAAACCCGGAGAGAACAGCAGTTACAATGGGAACAACTGCAAAAAGAAGTCAAGAATTTAACAGAGCAATTGCATGGGACGCGATCGCAACTGACCCAAAATACCGAAAAAATCAGCCTCGCCCAATCCCGTTTATCAGTGTTAGATCGGGAATTACCAATAAAAGAAAATGAGTTACAACAATTGCGACAAGAGTTAGGGGAGTTAGAAGCATCTCAAACCCCCAGAGAATGGCAAGAAATGCAAATAACTATTAAAAACCAAGAGCAACAACTACAACAAAAAGAGAGAGAATTAAGGGAAGCGGAAGAAAAATTAAAAAATTGTCAAACTCAACAACAGCGATCGCAAGAACGCATCCAAGAAGCTGAAGCTAAAATACAGCAATATCAGCAACAACAAACCAGCCAAGAAAATCAACTAAATTCCCTGAATAGTCAATCAGTTAACCTCAGCAGTGAAATTAATCAAAACCAGGCTAATTTACAGCAAATCAGCGAAAATTTAGGGTTAGAGAAACAAAAACGGGACAAAATAGAACAAGAATTGCGATCGCAACTTTTACATCAACAACAACTGCAATGGGAAATAGAAAAACTCCAAGAAACCCAACACAAACGGCTCGAAGAGTTGAAAGCATTGCAAAACCAATTACGAGAAACCGGCGCAGAATTGCCCAATCCCTTACCAGAAGTACCAGACCAGGTAGATTTAGAGGAACTGCAAAAAGAACTGCGGAGCCTAACCAAACGCTTACAGGCCATGGAACCGGTGAATATGTTGGCCTTAGAGGAATACGAACGCACCCAGAACCGCCTGGAAGAACTAACGGAAAAATTAGAGACCCTAGAAGGCGAACGCACCGAATTACTCCTACGGATTGAAAACTTTACCACATTGCGACAACTAGCATTTAAAGAAGCCTTTGATGCGGTCAACACCAACTTTCAATCTATTTTTGCGGTTCTTTCCGAAGGTGACGGCTATTTGCAACTAGAAGATCCCGAAGATATTTTTAACAGTGGACTAAATTTAGTCGCCCACCCCAAAGGTAAACCAGTACAGCGCCTTGCTTCCATGTCCGGGGGAGAAAAATCCCTCACAGCCTTAAGTTTCATCTTTGCTCTACAACGTTACCGCCCCTCCCCATTTTATGCTTTTGACGAGGTAGATATGTTTTTAGATGGTGCCAACGTCGAGCGATTAGCTAAAATGATTAAACAACAAGCCCAACAAGCCCAATTTATAGTTGTGAGTTTACGCCGTCCGATGATAGAATCGGCCGAACGGACTATTGGCGTTACTCAAGCACGAGGAGCTTACACTCAAGTATTGGGGATTAAATTAAAATCATCCAATGCATCTGCTTGAGATTTTGTTAATAATAGTGTATAGATAAACCGGATTCGAGATCAGGACTCGGTATAGAATGACCTCTGAACAGATAATTAGGCGTTCCGACATATTAAACACCCAGGTGATTACTCGCGATAACGGCAAACGGCTCGGTATCGTCAATCAACTTTGGGTTGATATTGATCAAAGAGAGGTTGTGGCTCTTGGTTTGCGAGACAGCCTGATCTCTATTTCGGGTCTGCCACGCTATATGTACCTCAACACTATCAACCAAATTGGTGATGTAATTCTAGTTGATAACGAAGATGCGATCGAAGATATTGAGATTGAGAGTTTAAGCAACCTGATTAACTGGGAAGTAATCACAGAAACGGGTGAAGTATTAGGGAGAGTGCGGGGGTTCAAGTTCAATGGCGAAACTGGTCGGATTCTTTCCATAGTCATCGCCTCTTTAGGAGTCCCCCAAATTCCTGACCAATTTCTCAGCACCTACGAGTTATCGATGGATGAAGTCGTCAGCACCGGACCGAGTAGGTTGATTGTATTTGAAGGAGCCGAAGAGCGAGTTAACCAGTTAACAGTGGGCGTACTAGAGCGCTTAGGTATCGGTAAAGCACCCTGGGAAAGAGAAGCAGAAGAGGAATATGGCTATATTCCCCGCACAGTTTCACCAACGAATCAGCTACCTAGCGGAGTACCATTACAACCACCTAAAACCAGAGTTCGCGCTCCTGAACCTGTGGAACAGGAGGAATGGAGTCAAGACTATGTGGAAGAAGAAATTCCCCGTCGTCAAGTCATGCGGGCCCAACAGTACGAATCTATTCCATACGAAGAAGACGAGGAAGATAACTGGAGTGAAGTTACTCCTAGGGATAGATATCAAGAGCCACCTAAACCCAGATATGAAACCCAAGCTTACACCAACGAATACGACGATGATGATGATGTAGAAGGCGATGCTTGGGAGGATGCACCAAAGCCAGTGAATATTCCCAAGAAAATCAAAGAAAGACAGCCAGAATACGAAGAAGAAGGCGGATACTGAAATAATCGCTCATATTTCCTTTTTCCTGCGGAAGCGCTACGCCAAGGTAATTCGTAATTAAGTAGATAACCCTAACCCTCTTCCTCTCATACACGGAAGGGGGTATTTCAATTCAAAGTGTTATTCTAAATATCCTCTAAAATAACCTCTTGTGAGACTTCACAAAAGCAGTGTATAACAAAATTTCAATTATTATCCCCACCTATAATGAAGCAGGAAATATTCGAGAGGCGATCGCTTGTACTCAACCCAGCACTAATGTAGAATTAATCGTGGTAGATGGGGGATCACAAGATGACACTGTTACCATTGCTGAGTCTTTAAATGTCAAGGTCATTACCTCTGCTCCTGGTCGTGCTACTCAAATGAATACAGGTGCTATGGCTGCGAGTGGGGACATCCTCCTGTTTCTCCACGCCGATACACGCTTACCCCCTGGATTTGATGGTATGATCCGCACAGCGGTACAACAGCCGCAGATGGTAGCGGGAGCCTTTGCTTTACAGATTAATGCCACCCTGTGGACTTTGAGATGGGTAGAAAAAGGAGTAAATTGGCGATCGCGTTTTTGTCAAATGCCCTATGGTGACCAGGCAATATTTTTAACAGCAGAAGTATTCGATCAAGTTGGTCATTTTCCAGATTTACCTATCATGGAGGATTTTGAACTCATCCGTCGTTTACAAAGCATCGGCAAAATTATCATCATCCCTGTACCAGTTATTACTTCTGCGCGGAGATGGTTGCAAAAAGGAGTATTTTACACTACAATCCTGAATCAAATAGTAATTACTGCTTACCTTCTGGGTATATCACCGAAACGCATTCGCCGCTGGTATCGGCGATAAAAACTTGATAAATATCCTATGTTATAGCATTTCCCATGCTCGTGAGGTACATTTTTTTTAGTTTGAGGGAACAGGGAACAGGGAACAGGGAGTAGGGAATAGGGAGTAGGGAGTAGGGAATAGGGAACAGGGAATAGGGAGTAGGGAGTAGGGAATAGGGAACAGGGAATAGGGAATTGGTGTGTAC